>NZ_JBVOOL010000003.1:0-204502 GCF_055664045.1 Kitasatospora sp. NPDC023385
CGCGCCGTTCACGGTCTTCACCCGGTGGATCGAGACCGAGTTCCACAACACCATCCCGCCGTTCGCGGGCGCGGCCGGCGACGGCGAGGAGGCCGAGGGCCGGGAGACCGTCGTGGTCGAGGTCGGCGGCAAGCGGATCGAGGTCTCGCTGCCGTCCTCGCTGGGCGTCGCGGCGGCCCCGGCGGCCGGTGCGGCGGGTGCCGCCAAGGCCAAGCGCCGGGTGGGCGCCAAGAAGGCCGGCTCGGCCGTCAGCGGTGACACCCTGGCCTCGCCGATGCAGGGCACCATCGTCAAGGTCGCCGTGGAGGAGGGCCAGGTCGTCGCCGAGGGCGAGCTGATCGTGGTCCTGGAGGCGATGAAGATGGAGCAGCCGCTGAACGCCCACAAGGCGGGCACCGTCGTCGGCCTCAAGGCCGAGGTGGGCGGCAGCGTCAGCAGCGGCGCCGCGCTCTGCGAGATCAAGGACTGACCCCGATCAGGGACTGACCCTGGTCAGGATCTGATCCGCCCTGTCGGGCACCGACCGGTCCGTACACCCTTCGGGGGGTGCGGACCGGTCGCGTTCGTACCGCCCGTACGGGCCTCGGCGGCCCGCTCAGCGGCCGCGCTGCAGGCCCAGCTCGGCCAGCCGGACCGGCATCCCGCCGGGGCCGCCCGGGCCGCCGTGCGCGCCGGGCCGGCGCTGGCCGGGCAGCGGGGCGCCACCGGGGGGCGGGCCGGCCCGGCGGGCCATCGGGCCGGGCTGGGTCTGGTGCACCGGGCCGCTGCCGGTGCCGTGCACCGGGGCGTCGCCGCTCGGGGCCGGGCCGAGCGGCGCGAGGTCGATGTGCACCCCGCAGTCGGCGAGCGCGTCCAGTTCACGGGCGGTGGCGTCGTCCGCGGTGGCCTGCTCGTCGGTGACCAGGCGGGTGATGGTCTCGGTGGCGACGGTCGGGAACATGCTGTCCGTGCCGAGCTTGGTGTGGTCGGCGAGGACGATGACCTCGGCGGCCGACTGCACCAGTGCCCGGTCCACGCTCGCGGACAGCATGTTCGCGGTCGACAGGCCGCGTTCGGCGGTCAGCCCGCTGCCGGAGATGAAGGCCTTGGTGACCCGCAACCCCTGCAGCGACTGCTCGGCGCCGCTGCCCACCAGGGCGTAGTTGGAGCCGCGCAGGGTGCCGCCGGTCATCACCACCTCGACCCGGTTGGCGTGCGCCAGCGCCTGGGCGACCAGCAGCGAGTTGGTGACCACGGTCAGGCCGGGAACCCGGGCCAGCCGGCGGGCCAGCTCCTGGGTGGTGGTCCCGGCGCCGACCACGACCGCGTCGCCCTCCTCCACCAGGGCGGCGGCGGCGTCCGCGATGGCGCTCTTCTCCGCCGCGGACAGGTGGGTCTTCTGCGGGTATCCGGGTTCGCGGCTGAAGCCGCCGGGGAGCACCGCGCCGCCGTGCCGGCGGTCGAGGAGCCCTTCTGCCTCCAGGGCCCGCACGTCACGACGCACGGTCACTTCGGAGGTCTGGACGACGCGGGCCAACTCCCGGAGCGAGACCGCTCCGTTGGCGCGCACCATTTCGAGGATCAACTGGCGACGTTCTGCTGCAAACACAGAACCGACGGTAACCTGCGTGACCGTCTGCTTTCAGGCGTTTCCAGCTAGTAGCGGGAATTGCTCACGCAAGAGCGGCGCGTGACCGTACAATACGCGCCGTCAGGGGCTCGGGACTGCGCCCGCCGTCCGGGTGACGGCCCATGCCGCGCGAAGGGTGGCCGCCGATCCGCAGCCGCCCCTCAACTGCGCGCCGGGCGCTCAGGATTCGCCGTCGGCCCGCTTGCGGATGTGCAGCTGCCGGGCGGCCTCGGCGGTCGAACCCGAGACGGACGGGTAGACGGTGAAGGCGCTGGCCACCTGTTCGACCGTCAGATTGGCGTCCACCGCGAGCGAGATCGGATGGATCAGTTCGCTGGCGCGCGGGGCGACGACCACGCCGCCGACCACGATGCCGGTGCCCGGGCGGCAGAACAGCTTCACGAAGCCGTCCCGGATGCCCTGCATCTTGGCCCGCGGGTTGCCGCGCAGCGGGAGCTTGACGACGACGGCGTCCATCTTGCCGCACTCCACGTCGGCCGCGGTGTAGCCGACGGTGGCGATCTCGGGGTCGGTGAAGACGTTGGAGGCCACGGTCTTGAGGTTCAGCGGCTGCACCGCGTCGCCGAGCGCGTGGTACATCGCGATCCGGCCCTGCATGGCCGCCACCGAGGCGAGCATGAAGACGCCGGTGCAGTCGCCCGCCGCGTAGACGCCGGGGGCGGTGGTGCGGGAGACCCGGTCGACCTGGATCTGGCCCCAGTCGTTGAGCTTGACCCCGGCCTCCTCCAGGCCCATTTCGGCGGTGTTGGGGATCGAGCCGACCGCCATCAGGCAGTGCGAGCCCTCGATCACCTTGCCGTCGGCCAGGGTCACCTCGACCCGGTCGCCGATCCGCTTCACGCTCTCGGCGCGCGAGCGGCCCATCACGTTCATGCCGCGGCGGCGGAAGACGTCCTCCAGCACCTCGGCCGCGTCCGGGTCCTCGCCCGGCAGCACCCGGTCGCGCGAGGAGACCAGGGTGACCTTGGAGCCGATCGCCTGGTACGCGCCGGCGAACTCGGCGCCGGTCACACCGGAGCCGACCACGATCAGCTCGCGGGGCAGCTCCTCCAGGTCGTACACCTGGGTCCAGGTCAGGATCCGCTCGCCGTCCGGCTGGGCGTCCGGCAGTTCGCGCGGGTGGGCGCCGGTGGCGATCAGCACGGCGTCGGCGCGCAGCGCCTGCACGGTGCCGTCCGGCGCGTCCACCAGGACCTCGCGGGAGCCGTCCGCGGCCTGCCCGCCGCTGCCGAGCCGGCCCCGGCCGCGCAGCACGGTCACCCCGGCCCGGGTGACGGACTGGGTGATGTCGTGGGACTGCGCGATCGCGAGCCGCTTCACCCGTCGGTTGACCTTGCCCAGGTCCACGCCGATGACCCGGGCGGTCTGCCCGTCCGGCGGGGTGTCGTCCGCGACCAGGATGCCCAGCTCCTCGTAGGAGCTGTCGAAGGTGGTCATCACCTCCGCGGTCGCGATCAGGGTCTTCGACGGAACGCAGTCCGTGAGCACCGCCGATCCGCCAAGACCGTCGCGGTCGACGACGGTCACCTCCGCGCCGAGCTGTGCGGCGACCAGGGCCGCCTCGTAGCCGCCGGGTCCGCCACCGATGATCACGATCCGAGTCACGCTCCCCATTGTCCCGTACGCCGGGAGCGCCGCCACGCCGGGGTCCGCGCTCGTGTGCGAACGTGTGCGAAACCGGGGACGGCCTCCGAACTCCCGTCACCCGCCGCCCGGGCTACGCTGGCCCCCATGCCCCTCTACGCCGCGTATGCCACCAACCTCGATGCCCGGCAGATGACCCGCCGGGCCCCGCACTCCCCACTGCGCGGCACGGGGTGGCTGGACGGCTGGCGACTCACCTTCGGCGGCGAGCAGCTCGGCTGGGAGGGCTCGCTGGCCACCGTCGTCGAGGACGAGAAGGACCAGGTCTTCGTCTCGCTGTACGACGTCTCGCCGATGGACGAGGACGGCCTGGACCGCTGGGAGGGCGTCCAGCTCGGCATCTACCGCAAGATCAAGCTGCGCGCGCAGACCCTGGACGGCTCCATCTCGGTCTGGACGTACGTGCTCAACGACTACGAGGGCGGCTTGCCCGCGGCCCGCTACCTCGGCCTGATCGCCGACGCCGCCGAGAGCGCCGGCGCCCCGCACGACTACGTCATGGACCTGCGCCGGCGGCCCTGCTGACCGGACCGCCCGGCGCCGGCCCGCCCGACCGCCGGACGGCCGTGGGCCCGCACGCGGCGCGCGCGTACCCCGGGCCGCGCGGCGGGTGGGCGGCTCCGGGTGTGTGGAAAACGACGAGCCGGGTCACCCGAAAAGCGCCACCGAGCTGTGCTTTCGGGTCAACCGGGTAACGATTCCGGCATGCCGCGCCCGATTTTCTACGCGCGTAGCCGATTCCCGTCTATCCTCGGACCCGTGAACGCTTCTCCTCAGTCGGTCGTCTCCGCCGACCCCTACGCCGCCGCCCAGGCCGCCGCCGAGCGCCTGCGCGAGCTGACCGGTGCCGAGCGGCACGACGTCGCCCTGGTGATGGGCTCCGGCTGGGTGCCGGCCGCCGACGCCCTGGGCGAGACCGTGGCCGAATTCCCGGTCACCGACCTGCCCGGCTTCCCCGCCCCCGCCGTCGCCGGCCACGCCGGCACGATCCGCTCGGTGAAGATCGGCGACAAGCGCGCCCTGATCTTCCTCGGCCGCAACCACTACTACGAGGGCCACGGCGTCGCGACCGTCGTCCACGGCGTGCGCACCGCCGCCGCGGCCGGCTGCGGCATCATCGTGCTGACCAACGGCTGTGGCGGCCTGCGCCAGGGCTGGACCCCGGGCCAGCCGGTCCTGATCAGCGACCACATCAACCTGACCGCGGACTCCCCGATCGTCGGCGCCAACTTCGTCGACCTCACCGACCTCTACTCCAAGCGCCTGCGCGCGCTCTGCCGCGAGGTGGACCCGTCCCTGGACGAGGCCGTCTACGTGCAGTTCCGCGGCCCGCACTACGAGACCCCGGCCGAGGTCAACATGGCCCGGGTGATCGGCGGCGAGCTGGTCGGCATGTCCACCACCCTGGAGGCCATCGCCGCCCGCGAGGCCGGCTCCGAGGTGCTCGGCATCTCGCTGGTCACCAACCTGGCCGCCGGCATCACCGGCGAGCCGCTCAACCACGCCGAGGTGCTGGAGGCCGGCAAGGCCTCCGCCGAGCGCATGGGCGAGCTGCTGGCGAAGGTCCTCGAGCGGATCTGACGCCCACCCGGCACGAACGACGGGGCCCGCGGGCGGCAGTGATCCGCTGATCACACCCACCCGCGGGCCCCGTCCGCGTGCCGCCCGTCGCCTCGCGACGGAGCTGGCAGCCTTGACCCCGCCGCGCCCGACTGCCGACCCTGATCACCGGCCGGGGGCGGTGTACCGCCCGGCTCGGCAGACCCCTGACGTCACCGAGGCACCAGGCACCAGGCACCACCCAGAGCATCAACCGTTCAGACGCCCTGACCCGTATCCGGGGCATCCACGCAAGGAGTTGGGATGACGCAGGCACCCACCACCGACCTCCTCACCCGGGCCAGGGCCTGGCTGGCCGAGGACCCCGACCCGCAGACCAGCGAGGAACTCCGCGCCCTGCTGGCCCGGGCCGAGGGCCCGGACGCCGAATCGGACAGCAAGACCGCCTGGGCGGAGCTCGCCGAGCGCTTCTCCGACCGGCTCCAGTTCGGCACCGCCGGCCTGCGCGGCGAACTCGGCGCCGGCCCGATGCGGATGAACCGCGCCGTGGTGATCCGGGCCGCCGCCGGCCTGGTCGCGTACGTCCGGAAGCAGGGCCTGGGCGACCTGGTCGTCATCGGCTACGACGCCCGGCACAAGTCGTACGACTTCGCCCGCGACACCGCCGCCGTGGTGGTCGGCGCCGGCCTGCGCGCCGCGCTGCTGCCCCGCCCGCTGCCCACCCCGGTGCTCGCCTTCGCCGTCCGCCACCTGGGCGCGGCGGCCGGCGTCACCGTCACCGCCAGCCACAACCCGCCGCAGGACAACGGCTACAAGGTCTACCTGGGCGACGGCTCGCAGATCGTCCCGCCGGCCGACGCCGGGATCGCCGCCGAGATCGACGCGATCGCCTCGCTGGAGCAGGTCCCGCGCGCCGACGGCGGCTGGGAGGTGCTCGGCGAGGACGTCATCGACGCCTACCTGACCCGGGCCGTCTCCATCGTCGACGCGCACACCCCGCGCGAGCTCGACGTCGTCTACACCCCGATGCACGGCGTCGGCCGCGACACCCTCGTCGCCGCGTTCCGCCGGGCCGGCTTCCCCGCGCCGACGGTGGTCGCCGAACAGGCCGAGCCCGACCCGGACTTCCCCACCGTGGCCTTCCCCAACCCGGAGGAGCCGGGGGCGATGGACCTCGCCTTCCGCACCGCCGCCTCGGTCGGCCCGGACATCGTGATCGCCAACGACCCGGACGCCGACCGCTGCGCGGTGGCCGTCCCCACCAACGGCAACGCGGTCGGCAGCGGCAACGGCACCTCCGGCTGGCGGATGCTGCGCGGCGACGAGGTCGGCGCCCTGCTCGGCTCGGCCCTGGTCGCGAAGAAGGCCGCGGGCACCTTCGCCACCACCATCGTCTCCGCGACCCTGCTCGGCCGGATCGCCGAGGCGGCGGGCCTGGGCTACGCGGAGACCCTGACCGGCTTCAAGTGGATCTCCCGCGCCGACGGCCTGCGCTACGGCTACGAGGAGGCGCTCGGCTACTGCGTCGACCCGGAGGGCGTCCGGGACAAGGACGGCATCACCGCCGCCCTGCTGGTCGCCGAGCTCGCCGCCACCCTCAAGCGGTCCGGCCGCACCCTGTCCGACCTGCTGGACGACCTGGCGCTGGAGCACGGCCTGCACGCCACCGACCAGCTCTCCGTCCGGGTCCAGGACCTCTCGCTGATCGGCGACGCCATGCGCCGCCTGCGCGAGCAGCCCCCGACCGTCCTGGCCGGCCTGACCGTCACCCGGGCCGACGACCTCGCGGCCGGCTCCGCCGACCTGCCGCCCACCGACGGCCTGCGCTACTACCTGGCCGGCGAGGGCGTCCGCTCGGCCCGCATCGTGGTCCGCCCCTCCGGCACCGAGCCCAAGCTCAAGTGCTACCTGGAGGTCGTCCTCCCGGTCGCCTCCGCCGCCGACCTGGCCGCCGCCCGCGACCGGGCCGCCGACCTCCTGGCCACCGTCAAGCAGGACCTCGCCGCAGCGGCGGGCATCACCGCCTGACGCCCCACGCGACACGGAAGGGCCCGCCGGTTCGGCGGGCCCTTCCGTGTCGTCGGGTGGGGTCAGACTGCGATGACGGTGACCAGCGCGATCAGGCCGGCCAGGGTGGGGGCGATCACCCACCAGCACCAGCGCACCACGACCGGGCCGGCCGCGTCGGGGCGGCGGGCGTTGCGCTCGGCCATCTCCTGCAGCACGTCCGTGACCTGGTCGGACCAGGCGCGGGCCGGGTCGGACGAGCCCTGGACGACGGGGTTGGTGCGGGCGGCGAGCCCCATCCCCAGCCCGGTCCGGGAGGCGTGCTCGGCGTTGCTGCGGCTCTGCGCGCGGGTGGCGCGCTTGCGCTGGCGCAGCGAGACGGGCACCGCCCACACCTGGTACTTCCGGCCGCCGGCGAGCAGTTCGACCGAGTAACCGGCGCGCAGCGCCTCCACCGAGGCCCACGGCGCGACGATGGTCCGCCACGGGTTGCGGACCACCAGCCGGCTGCGGCCGGCCCGTACCTCCGGACGCAGCGTGTAGGCGATCACCGGGAAGGCGAACACCGGCACCGCGGCGAGCGAGACGTACGGGGTCTTGCCGGTCCCGGTGACCGCGGCGTCGCCGATCAGCCAGGCGGCGACGGCCAGCAGCAGCACTCCGGAGATCACGCCGGGAACGGAGCGGTACACGCGGTCCGCGTACTCGGGTTCCCCGTCGGGGGCGGCGGGGCCCTGGTCGGGCCTGCCGTCGGAATCGGTCATGGCGTCGATTCTGCCCCATGGCTTTCACCCCGAGGTCTCGGTCCGGCCACGAAAGGCCGCCACCCTAGCGGACGACTACGCGCGTAGATATGCTGGTCTGGTGACTATGTCCACTGTTGCAGCCAATGCCCCCGGCGTTGCGGGCAGCGGTCTTCAGGACGTTGCGGCGTCCGAGGCCTCGCTCCGCCGCTTCCTGCACGGCCTGCCCGGCGTCGACCAGGTCGGCCTGGAGGCGCGTGCCGCCACTCTCGGTACCCGCTCGATCAAGACCACGGCGAAGGCCTATGCCATCGACCTGGCGATCTCGATGATCGACCTGACCACGCTGGAGGGCGCGGACACGGTCGGCAAGGTGCGCGCGCTGTGCGCCAAGGGCAGGACCCCCGACCCGACCGACCCGACCACCCCCCGCGTCGCCGCCATCTGTGTCTACCCGGACATGGTCGCCACCGCGAAGGCGGCCCTGCGGGGCACCGACATCCAGGTCGCCTCGGTGGCCACCGCCTTCCCGGCCGGCCGCGCCGCCCTCCCGGTCAAGCTCGCCGACACCGCCGACGCGGTGGCCGCGGGCGCCGACGAGATCGACATGGTGATCGACCGCGGCGCCTTCCTCTCCGGCCGCTACCTCGACGTCTACAACGAGATCGTGGCCGTCAAGGAGGCGTGCAAGCGCCCCGACGGCAGCGCCGCCCACCTCAAGGTGATCTTCGAGACCGGCGAGCTGCAGACCTACGACAACGTCCGCCGGGTCTCCTGGCTGGCGATGCTGGCCGGCGCCGACTTCATCAAGACCTCCACCGGCAAGGTCGCCGTCAACGCGACCCCGCCGGTCACCCTGCTGATGCTGGAAGCCGTCCGCGACTTCAAGGCGCAGACGGGCGTCCAGGTCGGTGTGAAGCCGGCCGGTGGCATCAAGACCACCAAGGACGCCATGAAGTACCTGGTCATGGTCAACGAGACCCTGGGCGACGACTGGCTGACGCCGCACTGGTTCCGCTTCGGCGCCTCCAGCCTGCTCAACGACCTGCTGATGCAGCGCCAGAAGCTGGCCACCGGCCGCTACTCCGGCCCCGACTACGTGACGGTGGACTGATCACCATGTCCAAGAAGAAGAAGCACACCGAGGAGCCCGCGGCCAAGCCCGCCGGCGGCCTCTTCACCTACGCCCCGGCCCCCGAGTCCCCCGCCGCCGCGGGCGACATCGCCTCCTCCTACGGCCACTTCATCGGCGGCGAGTTCGTCGACTCCTCCGGCAGCGAGGCCCTGAAGACGGTCAACCCGGCCACCGAGCAGGTGCTCGCCGAGTTCGCCCAGGGCACCGACGAGGACGTGGACCGCGCGGTCGCCGCCGCCCGCAAGGCCTTCGCCGACTGGTCGGCGCTGCCGGGCAGCGAGCGCGCCAAGTACCTGTTCCGGATCGCCCGGATCATCCAGGAGCGCGGCCGCGAGCTGGCTGTGCTGGAGTCGATCGACAACGGCAAGCCGATCCGCGAGACCCGGGACTTCGACATCCCGACCGTCGCCGCGTGGTTCTTCTACTACGCGGGCTGGGCGGACAAGCTGGACTACGCGGGCTTCGGCGCCAACCCGCGCCCGCTCGGTGTGGCCGGCCAGGTCATCCCGTGGAACTTCCCGCTGATGATGCTCGCCTGGAAGATCGCGCCCGCGCTGGCGACCGGCAACACGGTCGTGCTGAAGCCGGCCGAGACCACGCCGCTGACGGCGCTGCGCTTCGCCGAGATCTGCCGCCAGGCCGGTCTGCCGAAGGGCGTCGTCAACATCGTCACCGGCGACGGCCGCACCGGCGCCGCGCTGACCGCGCACCCCGACGTCAACAAGGTCGCCTTCACCGGCTCCACCCCGGTCGGCCGGGCGATCGCCAAGCAGCTGGCCGGCAGCCGCAAGCGGCTGTCGCTGGAGCTGGGCGGCAAGGCCGCCAACATCGTCTTCGACGACGCGCCGATCGACCAGGCCGTCGAGGGCATCGTCAACGGCATCTTCTTCAACCAGGGCCACGTCTGCTGCGCGGGCTCGCGCCTGCTGGTCCAGGAGTCGGTCCAGGACGAGCTGCTGGACGCCCTGAAGCGCCGGATGTCCACCCTGCGGGTCGGCGACCCGCTGGACAAGAACACCGACATCGGTGCCATCAACTCGGCCGCGCAGCTGGCCCGGATCACCGAGCTGACCGACGCCGGCGAGGCCGAGGGCGCGGACCGCTGGTCGCCGGAGTGCGAACTCCCGGGCACCGGCTTCTGGTTCAAGCCGACCCTGTTCACCGGCGTCAGCCAGGCCCACCGGATCGCCCAGGAGGAGATCTTCGGCCCGGTGCTGTCGGTGCTGACCTTCCGCACCCCCGCCGAGGCGATCGAGAAGGCCAACAACACCCCGTACGGCCTCTCCGCCGGCATCTGGACGGAGAAGGGCTCGCGCATCCTCTGGGCGGCCGACAAGCTCAAGGCCGGCGTGGTCTGGGCCAACACCTTCAACAAGTTCGACCCGACCTCGCCGTTCGGCGGCTACAAGGAGTCGGGCTACGGCCGCGAGGGTGGCCGCCACGGTCTGGAGGCCTACCTCGATGTCTGACACGACCTTCGCGCGTCTTGACGTCCTCAAGACCTACAAGCTGTACGTCGGCGGGAAGTTCCCGCGCTCCGAGAGCGGGCGGGTGTACGAGGTGACGGACTCGAACGGCGAGTGGCTCGCCAACGCCCCGCTGGGCACCCGCAAGGACGCCCGGGACGCCGTGCTGGCCGCCCGTGCGGCGGTCAAGGGCTGGGCCGGCACCACCGCGTACAACCGCGGCCAGGTGCTGTACCGGGTCGCCGAGATGCTGCAGGGCCGGCGCGAGCAGTTCGCGGCCGAGGTGGCCGCCTCCGAGGGCGTCGGCCCGAAGAAGGCCGCCGCGCTGGTGGACGCCGCGATCGACCGCTGGGTCTGGTACGCGGGCTGGACGGACAAGGTCGCCCAGATCGCGGGCGGCGCCAACCCGGTCGCCGGTCCGTACTTCAACCTGTCGTCCCCGGAGCCGACCGGCGTGGTCGGGATCGTCGCCCCGCAGGCCGGGTACGGGCACTCGCTGCTCGGCCTGGTCTCGGTGGTCGCCCCGGCGATCGCCACCGGCAACACGGTCGTGGTCGCGGCCGCCGCGGACGCCCCGCTGCCCGCGCTGTCGCTGGGCGAGGTGCTCGCCACCTCGGACGTCCCGGGCGGCGTGGTCAACATCCTCTCGGGCCGGACGGCGGACATCGCCCCCACCCTGGCCTCGCACCAGGACGTCAACGCGCTGGACCTCACCGGGGCGATCGCCGCCGACGGGCCCGGCGCGGCGCAGGCGCTGGAAGCGGCCGCCGCGGATACCCTGAAGAGGGTGGTCCGTCCGGTGCTGGACCCGTTCGCCCAGGACTGGACCAATGCGCCCGGTACGGACCGGCTACTCTCGTTCCTGGAGACGAAGACGGTCTGGCACCCGATGGGTATCTGACCCTTCGACGCTCCACCCGCTCCACCCGCTCCACCCGCCCGACCGGACGGTGGAGTGACAACCCCACAGACTGGCCGTCCCCAGTGCCCTCACCCCCCCAGGGCCCGGACGGTCATTGGACGGACCCGCGCCTCTCCCCCCCTGGCGCGGGTCCGTCGCGTTCCGTGGGCTTTCCGTGGGCTTTCCGTCGGCTTTCCGTCACCCCCGCCGACTCGCAGTCGCAGTCACGGTCGAAGTCTCAGCAGAAGGTCCGCACCGACCGGTTTCGGCAACGGGCCGGGATGCGTCAGACTGGTGTCCCGTGAGTGACTCCCCCCTGAACCCCGTACCGACCTCGCACGCCCGGGTGATCCTGCTCTCCGGGCCCTCCGGGTCGGGGAAGTCCTCGCTCGCCGAGCGCAGCGGCCTGCCGGTGCTCCAGCTCGACGACTTCTACAAGGACGGGGACGACCCCACCCTGCCGACGCTGCCGGACGGCGCCGTCGACTGGGACTCCCCGCTCGCCTGGCACCGCGACCAGGCCCTCGCCGCCATCCGCGCCCTGCACGAGCACGGCCGCACGGAGGTCCCGGTGTACTCGATCCCGGACAACGGCCGGGTCGGCACCCGCGCCCTGGAACTGGGCGGCGCCGAGGCGTTCATCGCGGAGGGCATCTTCGCGGCCGAGATCACCGGCGCGTGCGCCGAGGAGGGCCTGCTCGGCGACGCCCTGTGCCTGCGCAACGGCGCGCTCACCACGGCCTGGCGCCGACTGCGCCGGGACGTCCGGGAGGGCCGCAAGTCGCTGCCGGTGCTGCTGCGCCGGGGCGTGCGGCTGATGCGGGCCGAGCGGTCCATCGTCGGGCGGCAGGTCGATCTCGGCTCGCACGCGTGCGCCGGTCCGGAGGCCGAGCGGCGGATCCGCGCCGCGGCGCGGACGACGGAGCTCCCCGCCGCGGTCTGAAGCCTCGGGACAGTACGCCCTGAAGGCCGGTCCCAACGAGAAAACGACGAGCCCGGTGCGTCTCCCCCCGCACCGGGCCGTCGCCTTCCCGAACGATCCTCGGCTCCCCCACGGGCACGCTCCCCCGAGCCGCTGCCCCCGGACCGTGACCGTCCGCTTCCCGTCCCCCGACGGGAGTCCTCGTCCTGCGCGCCGCGTTACGCGACCAGCTCGCCGAACGCCCGGGCGGTGTCGCCCGACTTGTTCAGGTGCTCGTCGTCGCGCAGCCGGCGCAGGGCACGCCAGATGCTGCTCTTGACCGTGCCGACGCTGATCCCCAGCACGTCGGCGATCTCCGGGTCCGTCTTGCCCTCGTAGTACCGCAGCACCAGCATCGTCCGCTGGTTCTCCGGCAGCTTCGCCAGCGCCTGCCAGAGCACGGTGCGCAGCTCGGTGCCGCCCATCGCGTCGGTGTCGCCGGCCGTCTCCGGCAGCTCCTCGGTCGGGTACTCGTTGACCTTGCGGCGCCGCCAGGCGGAGATGTGCAGGTTGGTCATGGTGCGGCGGAGGTAGCCCCCGACCGCGGCCTTGTCGGTGATCCGGCCCCAGGCCCGGTAGGTGCTGAAGAGCGCGCTCTGCAGCAGGTCCTCGGCCTCGTAGCGGTCACCGGTGAGGTGGTAGGCCGTGGCGTACAGGGAGGCGCGGCGCTCGCGCACGTACGCGGTGAACTCCGTGATGTGGTCCTCCGCGGCGGCCGAGTGCTCCCCCTGCGCGCCTCCCTGTCCGGCCTCGGTGGTGCGGGCCGCGGCGGGGTTCAGCCGCAGCAGCGTCGCACCGGCGGCCTCACGATCGGCCGGCTCCCCCGAGCCGACCGTCCGCAGACCGTTCCCCCCGGTCCCCCGGTTCCCCTCCGGGGCGTCCTTGCCCTCGACGCGGACGGGGAGGATCCCCCGCAGCGTCAGGGTGTCGGCGGAGTCGACCGCACTCCCCAGCCGGCCGATTCCGTACAGCTCCCCCGTCCTGCCGCCGCCCACCCGGCGGGTGGCAGGGTTTCCACCGGTGCTGTGCGCGCACCCCCGCACGGTCACGGCACCGGAAGTCTCGTCGGTCCTGATCTCGTACCGGGTCCGGTGGGCCGTGGCTGACGAACGCGCGGTCCGGACGGCCGGGTTGGTCCGGGTCTGAAGCGTGGCGTTCATCGTGCGCCCCCTGGGTCGGTACGAGCGGTTCCGGTCGCCGCCCTCCAGCCGGCCTTGCGGCCCGCTGTCCTGCGGCGACATGGAAAATCCTGCCCGCCGGTTGTGATGGCGCTGTCCGCCGACTGTCACAGGGGTGTCACAGGGGTGGGCCTTTCGTCCCGGTCCGCCTCCCTCCGTACCGGACGCCGGTGGCGGCCCGTCCGGTTCCCGGACGGTGATGAGCGGGCCGGGGGGTGATTCGGCGCTGCGGGTGGGCCAAAATGGGGCCGTGCCTTTCCTCCTACTGATCGAGGACGACGACGCCATCCGGACCGGCCTCGAACTCGCCCTCACCCGCCAGGGCCACCGCGTGGCCACCGCCGCCTCGGGCGAAGACGGTCTGAGGCTCTTCAAGGAGCAGCGGCCCGATCTGATCGTGTTGGACGTCATGCTGCCCGGCATCGACGGCTTCGAGGTGTGCCGCCGGATCCGCCGCACCGACCAGCTGCCGATCATCCTGCTGACCGCCCGTTCCGACGACATCGACGTGGTGGTGGGTCTGGAGTCGGGCGCGGACGACTACGTGGTGAAGCCGGTGCAGCCACGCGTGCTGGATGCCCGGATCCGGGCGGTGCTGCGGCGCGGCGAGCGGGAGAGCTCCGACTCCTCGGCGTACGGCAGCGTGGTGATCGACCGAGCGGCGATGACCGTCACCAAGGACGGGCAGGACCTCCAGCTCACCCCGACCGAACTGCGGCTGCTGCTGGAACTCAGCCGCCGCCCCGGGCAGGCGCTCTCCCGCCAGCAGCTGCTGCGGCTGGTCTGGGAGCACGACTACCTCGGCGACTCCCGGCTGGTGGACGCCTGCGTGCAGCGGCTGCGGGCCAAGGTCGAGGACGTGCCGTCCGCGCCGACGCTGATCCGCACCGTCCGCGGGGTGGGCTACCGGCTGGACCCGCCGCTCTGACCCTCGCCCCGCCGACCGTCGCTGTCCTCCGCGTCCCGCCTTCCCGCGCCCTGCCCTACCCTTTCCCTTGCCGCCGCTGAACTCCCGTACCACGACAGGCTCTTGTGACTGACCATCAGACGACTGCCCGGCGTTTCCCGGCGGGCCGGTGGCGACGGCTGCGCTCCCTACGGGTGCGGCTGATCGCGGTGTTCGCGGCGGTCGCGCTGCTCGCCGCCGTCTCGGCCTCCGGCATCGCGTACTGGCTGAACCGCGACGCGGTGCTCAAGCGCGCCCAGGACACCGCGCTGAACGACTTCCGGGTCTCCCTCAGCCGCAACGTCTCCGAACTGCCGCTGAACGCGAGCTGCCCGGAACTGGCCGCGCTGGCGTCCAACGTGGCCAGCTCCGGCCTGAGTTACGACGTGGTGGTGGTCGATCCGGCGCACCCGGAGTGCGCGCCGTCCTCCGACCCCTCGCGCTTCACGCTGGCCGACGTGCCGACCGCCCTGCGGTCCACCGTCGCCAAGCCGCGCGAGATCACCGAGAACAACCCGTACCCGTACCACCTGTACTGGCAGCGGCAGAACCTGGACGGCCGGCCGTTCGTGATCGGCGGCACCAAGGTGGTGCCGAGCGGCCCGACGGCGTACATGTTCAAGTCGCTGGAGAACGAGCGGGCCGACCTCAACACGCTGGGCTGGTCACTGGCCATCGCGACCCTGCTCGCGCTGATCGGCTCGGCCCTGCTCGCCCAGGCCGCCTCGGCCACCGTGCTGCGGCCCGTCAAGCGGCTCGGCGACGCGGCCCGGCGGCTCGGCCAGGGACACCTGGACACCCGGCTCGAGGTCGAGGGATCGGACGAACTCGCCGACCTGGCGAGGACGTTCAACCGGGCCGCGGAGTCGCTGCACGAGCAGGTCGAGGAGCTGAGCGCGCGCGAGGCGCAGAGCCGGCGGTTCGTCGCCGACATGTCGCACGAACTGCGCACCCCGCTGACCGCGATGACCGCCGTCACCGACATCCTGGAGGACGAGGCCGAGTCGCTGGACCCGATGATCGAACCGGCCGTCCGGCTCGTGGTCAGCGAGACCCGGCGGCTGTCCGACCTGGTGGAGAACCTGATGGAGGTGACCCGCTTCGACGCGGGCACCGCCAGACTGGTCGCCGACGAGATGGACATCGCCGACCTGATCATGTCCTGCATCGACGGGCGGGCCTGGTACGACGCCGTCGAGCTGGACGCCCCGCGCGGCGTCCTGGCCGTGGTCGACCCGCGCCGGCTCGACGTGGTCTTCGCCAACCTGATCGGCAACGCGCTCAAGCACGGCGGCTCGCCGGTGCGGGTCAAGGTCCGGCAGACCGAGGACGCGGTCGTGGTCGAGGTCTCCGACAGCGGCCCGGGCATCCCCGAGGACGTGCTGCCGCACGTCTTCGACCGCTTCTACAAGGCGGACCGCGGGCGCGCTCGCTCGGAGGGCAGCGGCCTGGGCCTGTCGATCGCGATGGCCAACGCGCAGATACACGGGGGGACGATCACGGCGGCGAACGGGGAAGTCGGCGCGGTGTTCACCCTGACACTGCCGCTGACGCCGCCGTCGCCGTCCGCGGGCGAGACCGCGGGCGGTCCCGCCCGCGACGCCGCCGAGGACAAGGACGCCACGTGACCGCCCCCGCCCCCCTGCGCCGCGCCGCCGGCGTACTGCTCCTGCTCGCGCTGGCCTCCGGCTGCGGCATCCGGCCGACCGCCGTACCGGTCGACGCCGGCGCCCCGGCCAGCCGGACGGCCTGCCCGACCAGCCCGCACATACCGACCGCGCTGGCCACCCCGCCCGGCCCCGCGCCGTCCGTCACCGCCCGCGGTGGCGGCAAGGCGTCCGTGAGCCCGAGCCCGTCGCCCGCGCCGGTGGCACCGGGCAGCCCGCCGCCGGACAACGTGTTCAGCGCGGTGCCGACGGCCTCACCCTGCAAGTAGTCGTACGGGCGGCCCGGGGGCGCCCTCGACGGCAGCCGGCGAGGCGGGCCGGACCGGCCGGAGGAGGAGGCGGGGGCGCGTCCGGGAATGTTCACGCCCAGCGTGGAACCGCCGTGCCACCGGCTCACGTCCTTCCCCCCGTGCAGCGAGATGGCACCAGGACACGCGACGAGCGTTCCGGCGCGGGGACCGAAAGCAGCCCGGCGGCGGCCGTCCACCGTCCCCTCCGGCTGGCCGGACTGGCGGGCCTGGCCTGCCACCTGACGCTGGCGCTCTGGCTGGTGCTGAGACCGCTGCCGGTGGCCTGGGTCTACGACGCCAACCTGACGCCGCTGGCCTCGCTCCGCTCCTCCACGGCCTGGCAGGTGGTCGGCGAACTCCTGCTGCTGGCACCGCTCGGCGTCCTGCTGCCGCTGGCCGGCGGGCGCCTCCGGGCCCCCTGGCTGCCCTCCTTCCTGCGCACCACCGGCGCCTCCGCGCTGCTGGGCACCGCGCTGGAGTTCCTCTCCTCCTGGGCGCCCGGGCACGTCCTCAACGTGGACCACATCCTGCTCGCCGTGATCGGCGTCGCCGTCGCCCACCTCTCCCTGGTCCCCGGCCTGCGGCACCTGCTGCGGACGCGGCGGACGGCGGCCCCCCGGGCTGCCGGGCCGGCCGGACCGGCCGGACCGCCAGTGGCTCCCTTCCCGGTGACCACCGTCCCGATGGCCGCCGTCCCGGTGGTGGTCGGCGTGTCCGCCGCCCGCCCCCGCGCCTACGCCGAGCCGACCCCGCCCGCGGGCTGAGCCGGCGCCGGCACCACCCGGCCGCCGACCTCGACCAGCCCGTCCTCGCGCGGCCCGGTCAGCAGCTGCGAGCCCCGGCCCTGGGTGACGGTCAGCGCCCGGCCGAGCCGTGCGGCCAGCAGCAGGGCGGCCGCACCCGTCGCCTCGTCCTCGTCGATCCCGTCGCCCCGCCCGGGGAAGGCCCGCGCCCGGACGGTGCCGGCCGCCTCGTCCTGCCAGGCCCAGGCGTAGATCCACTCCCCCGGCGGCGGCACCTCCAGCGCCTCCACCTCGGCCGCCGAGCCGTACTGCCGCAGCGTGCGCCCCGGGGCCCACTCCGGCCGGGCCACGATCCTGGTCAGCCCGTCCTCGCGCCGCACGCCCACCGCACCGGCGGCCGTGACCAGGCGGTCCACCCCGAGCAGCCAGGCGGCGCCGACGCACGGGTGGCCGGCGAAGGGCAGGCGCACCGACGGGGTGTAGATGTCGATCTCCCCGCGCTCCGGGTCGTCGATGAACACCGTCTCGCTGAAACCGAGTTCGCGTGCGATCCGCTGCCGGTCCGGGCGGTTCGGGACGGACGCCCCGTCACGCACCACTCCGAGCTCGTTCCCGTACTCCCCGCCAGGGCCGCAAAAGACCCGCAGCACCTCATATGCAGTCATTTCCCACCTCGTCAATTACCGTTCCGGCACGGCGCAACCACACCGTGACACAAAGGCCGCGACGAATGTCGGCCCCCTCCAGTACTGTGCGCTCTCGTCCCCGAACGGTTCCGCCGTTCGTTCTACTTCCCTCCCACAGGAAACCCCCCTTGAACAATCTCGATTTCAGCGCCGAGCCGCTGTTCTCCTGGTACGTCGTCCTGCTGACGCTCAGCGGCATCATCATGGTGGTGCTCGGCGCCGTCTCCGGCGGACTGAAGGTCGGCCTGCGGATCCTCAACGTCCTCATCGGCCTCGGTTTCCTGGGGTACGCCTACTACCTCGCGTTCGTCTTCGAGGGCGGCACGTACACCATCTTCTTCAAGGTGTTCATCCTGCCGGTCGCGATGATCGTCTACTCGGTGAAGGCGATAGCCGAGCGCAGCAACGCCAAGCAGCAGCAGGCCGCGCAGGCCGCCGCGTTCGACCCGAACGCCCCGCAGGCTCCGTACAACCCGAACGCGCCGCAGCCGCCGTACAACCCCAACGCGCAGGCCCCGTACAACCCCAACGCGCAGGCCCCGTACAACCCCAACGCGCAGGCCCCGTACAACCCCAACGCGCAGGCCCCGTTCAACCCCAACGCCCCGCAGCCGGGCGCCCCGGTGCCGCCGCAGGCCGGCGCGCCGGTCGCCCCCCAGGCCGCGCCGCCCGCGCAGCCGCAGGGCGCCCCGCCGTACCAGCCGGGCCTGCCGCCGCAGCCGGTGGCGGACAACCCGTACGCGCAGCCCGCGCCGCCGGCCCAGCCGGGCCCGTCGCAGCCTCCGCACCCGGCCGGCTGACCGCGCCGCACACCGCGGTACGCCACCCGCGTACGCACGCCGGAAGGCCCGTCCGTCCCCGCCGTCGAGCGGGGGCAGGCGGGCCTTCCGCGGTTTCCTCAGGGTGACCCTGAGGGCGACCCCGACGTCCGTCTCCGCCTCGCCGGTGACCTGGCGGGGCGGGGAATCACCTCCCGGGCGGAGGATCGCGCGGCGGCCGCGGCGCAGTATGGAAGTACCCCGCCGGACCGGCCGGACCGGGCCGCCACCGTGCGAAGCAGATCAGGAGTGGATCATGAGCGCCCGCCTCGCCCGACCCCGCCACAACCGTGTCATCGCCGGCGTCTGCGCCGGAATCGCCGAGCGCTTCGGCCTGACTCCGTGGACCGTCCGCCTGATCTTCCTGCTCTCCTGCCTGCTGCCCGGCCCCCAGTTCCTGCTCTACCTCGCCCTCTGGGTGCTCCTGCCCCAGGAGCCGTAGGAGGCAACGGCGACGGGCCGCCCGCCCCGGGATCACCGGGGCGGGCGGCCCGTCGCCGTGCCGGCGGCTCGGATCAGCCGGTCAGGCCCGGCAGACCGGGCAGGGCGCCGGTCAGCCCGCCGATGGGGGTCTTGTCGAGACCCGGGACGGTCGGGACGGCGCCGCGCTGCTGGGTGACCCCGGCGATCGGGGCGGCGGCCGGGGCCGCGCGGCCGACGGACGGCGCGAGGCTGCCGAGCGTGCCGGTGACCTTGTCAGCGCCGGGCAGCTTGGCGGCGGTGTCGGTGACCGCCCCCGTCACCGCGGGGTTCGACACAGCGCCGGTGGGCAGTCCGAGGCCGCCGGGTGCCGGGGCGGCGTCGGCGGAGGCGGTGCCGGCGCCGATCGCCGCGATGGCGATGCCGAGCGCCGCGGTGCCGGCGGCCTTGAGAGCCTGCTTCATGGTTCGTCCCCTTGGGTCCTCGTCGGTGGCCGGCCTCGCGTACGGGTTCGACGGCCGGGCGGCCGCCACCGCGCCTGGTCGGCAATGACTGGCACACCGTAGTGAGCCGGTCGCGTGAGAACCAAAGGCCGTTCACTCACTAGAGTGAGTAGTCGGATGAACGCCAATTTCCTTGCCCAAAAGGCCCGTTCATCCGACCCCCGGGAACGGTCCCGGCGTCGCGGCTCAGTTGCCGCCGACACCCGCGCTGAACAGCCACTCCGCCTTGAGCTCGGCGTAGCCCGGCTTGATCACGTCGTTGATCATCGCCAGCCGCTCGTCGAACGGCAGGAACGCGGACTTCATCGCGTTCACGGTGAACCACTCCAGGTCCCCCAGCGTGTAGCCGAAGGCGTCCACCACGTGGCCGAACTCCTGGCTCATGCTGGTGCCGCTCATCAGCCGGTTGTCGGTGTTCACGGTGACCCGGAACTTCAGCCGGCTGAGCAGCCCGATCGGGTGCTCGGCGTACGAAGCGGCCGCGCCGGTCTGGATGTTGGACGTCGGGCACATCTCCAGCGGGATGCGCTTGTCGCGCACGTACGCGGCCAGCCGGCCGAGCTCGACCGCACCGTCCTCGCCCACCGTGATGTCGTCGACGATCCGCACGCCGTGGCCGAGCCGGTCGGCGCCGCAGCACTGCAGGGCCTCCCAGATCGACGGCAGGCCGAAGGCCTCGCCCGCGTGGATGGTGAAGTGGTTGTTCTCGCCCTTGAGGTAGTCGAAGGCGGCCTGGTGGCGGGTGGGGGGGTAGCCGGCCTCGGCGCCCGCGATGTCGAAGCCGACGACGCCCTGGTCCCGGTAGCGGTTGGCCAGTTCGGCGATCTCGGTGGAGCGGGCGGCGTGCCGCATCGCGGTCAGCAGGGTGCCGACGCGGATCCGGTGGCCGGCCTCGCGGGCGTTGGCCTCGCCGAGGCGGAAGCCCTCCTGGACGGCTTCGACGACCTCGTCGAGGGTCAGGCCCGCCTCCAGGTGCTGCTCGGGGGCGTAGCGGACCTCGGCGTACACGACGCCGTCGGCGGCCAGGTCCTCGGCGCAGTCGGCGGCGACCTTGACCAGGGCCTCACGGGTCTGCATCACGGCACAGGTGTGCGCGAAGGTCTCCAGGTAGCGGACCAGCGAGCCGGAGTCGGCGGCCTCGCGGAACCACTCGCCGAGCTCCTTGGGGTCGGTGGCGGGAAGGCCCTGGTAGCCGACGGCGGCGGCCAGCTCGATCACGGTCTCCGGGCGCAGCCCGCCGTCCAGGTGGTCGTGCAGGAGGACCTTCGGCGCGCGGCGGATCTGGTCGGCGGTCGGGATGCGCGGGCCGGTGCCCGCGGTGGTGACGGGGATCTGCTTTTCCATTGCGGAAATATAGCCCCTACGCGCGTAGACCTACCACCGGAAGTACCACCGGATGGTCCAAACCGCACCCGGAATTCCACCGACCGGTCCATACGATCCGCCAAACGGCCGGGTCGCGCCGGAGCAAGGCCGCCCATTGCGCCACAGCCCCGTCAGTCGTGCTGGAGCAGCCGCCCCCGCCGGGACAGCACGAAGTCCCGGAACGCCCGCGCCGGCGGCGCCAGCGGCCGCCCCGCCACCCAGGCCACCCCGATCGCCCGGCGGGTGCGCGGCGCCGTCACCTCCAGCTCCACCACCCCGGGCCGCGGCACCAGGGCCGGCGGCAGCAGCGCCACCCCCAGCCCGGCCGCCACCAGCCCCCGCAGCGTCTCCGCCTCCTCCCCCTCGAACGCCAGCCGGGGCACGAACCCCGCCTCCGCGCAGAAGCCGTCCGTCATCGCCCGCAGCCCGTACCCCTGCTCCAGCCCGACGAACGGCTCCTCGGCCACCTCCGACAACCGGATCCGTCGCCGCCCGGCCAGCCGGTGGTCCGCCGGGACGACCAGGTGCAGGCGCTGCTCGTCCAGCCGGCGGGCCGCGAACGCCTGGTCGTCCGGCAGCGGGGCCACCAGGCACAGGTCCAGCTCGCCGAGCCGCAGCCGCTCCAGCATCGCCGCGCCGTAGTCCTGCACCAGCTGGAACCGCACCTTCGGGTGCTCGGCGCGGAAGCCGCGCACCAACGCCGGCACCGTGTCCGGCCCCATCGTGTGCAGGAAGCCGAAGGCCACCAGCCCCACCTCCGGGTCGGCCTCCGCCCGGGCCGCCTGCGCGCCGCGCTCGACCTCGGCCAGCGCCCGTTCCACCGAGGCCAGCAGCAGCCGGCCCGCCCTGGTCAGCCGGACCGTCCGGCCCTGCCGGGCCAGCAGGTCCACCCCCAGCTCCTCCTCCAGCCGGGCCACCGCGCGCGACAGCGTCGGCTGCGGCACCCCGAGCAGCGCGGCCGCCTGCGTCACGTGCTCCAGCCTGGCCACCGCCGCGAACTGCGCCAGCCGGGGCGCCAGCCGGACGGCCGTCCCTTCCGGCTCCAACTCAACTGCCCGGTACCGCTGTTCCCCGCCGTCCGACGCTTCCGGACCGGTCATTGCGCGCCACCTCGACTCATACGCCAGTGCATCGATCATCCATGGTTCATGCATTGGACGCATCAACGGCGGCAGGCCTACCGTCGAGGACATGCAGCCCTCCGACACCAGGGCATCCGCGACCGCCCCGGACGCCCCAGCCACCGGCCCCGCCACCCGCCCCACCGAGGACGACCGCCACCGCCCCGGCCGGCCCGCGTTCCGCCGCGCCAACCTCGCCCTGTTCTCCGCAGGGGTCGCGACCTTCGTCCTGCTGTACTCCACCCAGGGCCTGCTGCCGGTCCTCTCGGCCGACCTCGACCTCACCCCCGGCCAGGCCAGCTGGACGGCCTCCGCCGCCACCCTCGGACTCGCCCTCGGGCTGCTCCCGGCGAGCGCGCTGTCCGACCGGTACGGCCGCACCGCGGTGATGACGGCCTCCACCCTCGCCGCCTCCCTCCTCGCCCTCGCGCTGCCCTTCGCGCCGGACCTCACCACCCTCGTGGTGCTGCGCGTCGTCCAGGGCGCCGCCCTCGCCGGGCTCCCGGCCACCGCCATGGCGTACCTCGCCGAGGAGGTCCACCCCAGCGCCCTGGCCGCCGCGATGGGCCTGTACGTGGCCGGCAACAGCATCGGCGGCATGGGCGGCCGGCTGCTCTCCGGCTGGACCGCCGCCGGCTTCGGCTGGCGCTGGGGCCTCGCCGCCTCCGCCGCCCTCGCCCTGCTCGCCACCCTCGCCTTCCGACTGCTGATCCCCGCCGCCCGGCACTTCACCCCGGCGCCGGTGGACGCCCGCGCGCTCGCCCGCACCGTCGCGGGGCACCTGCGCAACCCGCTGCTGGTCCGGCTGTACGTGCTCGGACTGCTGTTCATGGCCGTGTTCGGCGCGGTCTACAACACCGTCGGCTACCGGCTGATCGGCGCGCCGTTCCACCTGCCGGAGTCGATCGCCGCCTCGATCTTCGTGGTGTACCTGGTCGGCACCGGCACCTCCGCCGCGGCCGGCCGCCTCTCCGGCCGGCTCGGCCGCCGCGGGGCCCTGTACGTCTCCATCGGCGTGACCGCCGCCGGCCTGCTGGTCTCCCTCGCCGACTCCCTGGTCTGCGCGCTGCTCGGCCTGGTCCTGATCACCGCCGGCTTCTTCGCCGGCCACGCCACCGCCTCCGCCGCGGTCGGCCGCACCGCCACCGCGGGCCGCGCCCAGGCCTCCGCGCTCTACCTGATCGCCTACTACCTGGGCAACAGCCTCGGCGGCACCCTCGGCGCCGACGCCTACCACGCCACCGGCTGGCCCGGCGCCGCCGCCGTCGGCCTCACCGCCATGACCCTCGCCGCCGCGGTGACGCTCTACGCCACCCGTCGGGCGCTCGCGACGAGGCGAGCGATCACGAACGCTTGACACCTCCACGACGAGTAGTACCGCCTCCGAACCGGGCAGGGCTTCCGCCGGGGCCTGCGGGTGAAGAAGATGCAGGGCCACTCGGACATCTGGGAGATGACCTGGGCCCCGGACGGCCGGGCCACCTTCAGCTACGGAACCCCTGTCGAGGACGGCGAGCCCCACATCGTCTGGCGCCGGATCAGCACCCACGACACCTTCGGCCGTCCCTGACCGGTGAAACAGTCGGGCCGCCCGCCGGTGCGCCGGCGGGCGGCCCGTTCATGCTCTCGCTCAGGCGATGCGGTCCAGCACGATCGGGTTCGGGGTGAACGCCGTGCCGGCCGGGGCGACGGTGACGCCGCCCGTGAGGGCCTCGATGGCGTAGTCGTAGCGCTCCGGGGTGTCGGTGTGGAGGGTCAGCAGGGGCTGGCCGGCCACCACGGTGTCACCGGGCTTGGCGTGCATCTCGACGCCGGCGCCGGCCTGGACCGGGTCCTCCTTGCGGGCGCGGCCGGCGCCCAGGCGCCAGGCGCAGACGCCGATGGCGTAGGCGTCGAGCTCGGTGAGCACGCCGGAGGCGGGCGCGGGGATGACGTGCTGCTCGCGGGCGACCGGGAGCGGGGCGTCCACGTCGCCGCCCTGGGCGGCGATCATGCGGCGCCAGTGGTCCATCGCGGAGCCGTCGCGCAGCGCGTCCGCCGGGTCCTTGCCGCGCACGCCGGCCGCGGCGAGCATCTCGCGGGCGAGCGCGATGGTCAGCTCGACGACGTCGGCCGGGCCGCCGCCGGCCAGGACCTCGACGGACTCGCGGACCTCCAGCGCGTTGCCCGCGGTGAGGCCGAGGGGGGTGGACATGTCGGTGAGCAGGGCGACGGTGTTGACCCCCGCGGTGGTGCCCAGGCCCACCATGGTCCGGGCGAGCTCGCGGGCGTCGTCCAGGTTCTTCATGAAGGCGCCGGAGCCGACCTTGACGTCCAGGACCAGGGCGCCGGTGCCTTCGGCGATCTTCTTGGACATGATCGAGGAGGCGATCAGCGGGATCGCCTCGACGGTGCCGGTGACGTCGCGCAGCGCGTACAGCTTCTTGTCGGCGGGCGCGAGGCCGTCGCCGGCCGCGCAGATGACCGCGCCCGCGTCGCGCAGCACGTCCATCATCTCCTCGTTGGAGAGCAGGGCGCGCCAGCCGGGGATGGACTCCAGCTTGTCCAGGGTGCCGCCGGTGTGGCCGAGGCCGCGGCCGGAGAGCTGCGGGACGGCGGCGCCGCAGGCGGCGACCAGCGGGGCGAGCGGGAGGGTGATCTTGTCGCCGACGCCGCCGGTGGAGTGCTTGTCGCTGGTGGGCAGCGGCAGCGAGGAGAAGTCCATCCGGACGCCGGAGCGGATCATGGCGTCGGTCCAGCGGCTGATCTCGCGCGGCCGCATGCCGTTCAGCAGGATCGCCATGGCCAGCGCGGACATCTGCTCGTCGGCGACGTCGCCGCGGGTGTAGGCGTCGATGACCCAGTCGATCTGAGCGTCGCTCAGCTCTCCGCGATCGCGCTTGGTCCTGATGACGGAGATGGCGTCCATGCGTGCTCCAAGAGGGGTTTCAAAAAGCATGAAATGCGTAGAGTGCCGCGAGATGACCGGGTTCCGGCCCACTCGCGACACTCTACGCGCGTAACAAACGGAGAGGCTAGAGCCGCTCCGGCCCGAACGCGTCGGGCAGGACCTCACTCATCGGCTTCACGCCGGACGCGAGGTCCACCAGCAGCTCCGGCCCGCCGTGCTCGTACAGCAGCTGGCGGCAGCGCCCGCACGGCATCAGCAGCTCGCCGGCGCCGTCCACGCAGGTGAAGGCCGTCAGCCGCCCGCCACCGGTGGCGTGCAGCGCGGACACCAGCCCGCACTCGGCGCACAGCCCGAGCCCGTACGAGGCGTTCTCGACGTTGCAGCCGGTGACCACCCGCCCGTCGTCCACCAGCGCGGCCGCGCCGACCGGGAACCTGCTGTACGGGGCGTACGCGTGGCCCATGGCCTCGCGCGCCGCCTCGCGCAGCCGCTCCCAGTCGATCGCGGAAGGCGTCGGGGCCGTCACTTGCCCTGGCCCTTGCGGTAGATCTGGCCGTCCGCCTTCGGCATCCGCAGCCGTTGCGAGGCCAGCGAGAGCACGATCAGGGTGATCAGGTACGGCGTGGCGACGATCAGCGGACGCTGCACCTGGTCGGTGAGCGAGTACCAGGCGATCAGGCCGCCGGCGACGACGAAGGAGATCACCGTCGAGGTGTACTTGCGCCGGTACAGCTGCCACAGGGCGAGCAGGATCATCGCGATGCCGACGATCAGGATCAGCACGTGCACCGACTCCGGGTCGCGCAGCTGGAGGCTGTCGGTGAAGCCGAACAGGCCCGCGCCCATGGCGAGACCGCCTGGCATCCAGTTGCCGAAGATCATCGCCGCGAGGCCGATGAAGCCGCGGCCCAGCGTCTGGCCGTCCTTGTAGAAGTGGGCGGCGACCAGCGACAGGTACGCACCGCCGAGGCCGGCGAAGGCACCGGAGGCGATGACCGCCAGGTACTTGTACTTGTAGACGTTGACGCCCAGCGACTCGGCAGCGGTCGGGTTCTCGCCGCAGGAGCGCAGCCGCAGGCCGAACACCGTGCGCCAGAGCACGAAGTAGCTGACCACGATCAGCGCGCCGGCCAGGAGCACGACCACCGAGATGTTGGTGACCAGGCCGCCGAGCACGCCGGCGACGTCCGACACGAGGAACCAGTGGTGGTTCTCAATGCTCTTCAGGCCCGAGGACAGCCCCGGAATGGTGATGTACGGCAGCGGATCCGCCGGCGGGGACTGGTTCGCCCCGGCACCGGCCGAGATGTAGTCCTTGTAGTAGATCCGGTTGACGTACGCGCAGATGCCGGGGATCAGCAGGTTGATGCCCACACCGGAGACGATGTGGTCGACGCCGAACGTGACGGTGATGACCGCGTGCAGCAGACCGCCGAGCGCCCCGCCGAGCATGCCGGCCAGCAGGCCGACCCACGGGTTGACCAGGTAGCCGGCCCAGGCACCGCAGAAGGTGCCGGCGACCATCATGCCTTCGAGACCGATGTTGACCACACCGGCCCGCTCGGACCAGAGACCGCCGAGGCCGGCCATGCCGATCGGCACGGCGGCGCTGAGCGCGGCGGTGACCTGACCGGAGGAGGTCAGCGAGTGGTTGCCGGTGGCCATGCCCACGGCGGAGAACAGGACCAGGGCGCCCGCGATCAGGAGCAGGACCACCGGCCAGGACAGCTTGCGCTTCTTCGCGGGCGCGCCCGACGCCTTCGGACGAGCAGCGGTGGCCGTACTCACGCGGACACCTCCTTCTTCTCAGCGGCCGCGAGCTGGGCGGCGAGCTGCTCGCCGACCTTCTTCTGCTGGCGCGTCAGGCCGTAGCGGCGCACCAACTCGTACGCGACGACGACGCAGATGACGATGGTGCCCTGCATGACCGCGACGATCTCGGATGGGAAGCCGCCCTGCAGCGGCAGCTGGGAGCCGGTGGCGTCCAGGAAGGCGAACAGCAGGGCGGCGAAGGCCATGCCGATCGGGCTGTTCCGGCCCAGCAGGGCGATCGAGATGCCGAGGAAGCCCAGGTTCTGCTGGAAGGTCTGCCCGTAGTAGAACGAGTTCTGCAGCAGCTCGGGCATGCCGATCAGACCCGCGATCGCGCCGGAGACCACCATCGAGGTGATCACCATCTTCTTGACGTTCACACCGGACGCGGTGGCCGCGGACTCCGAGCGGCCCGTGGCGCGCAGGTCGAAGCCGAAGCGGGTGCGGCTCAGGGTGAACTGGAAGAGGACACCGACCAGGATCGCGATGAAGAGGAAGCCCCAGAGCGGGCCACCGGCCGTCTCGATCGTGAAGAAGTGGCTGGACTGGGAGACCGACTCGGTCTGGATCGAGTTGCTGGTGCCGCTCACCTTCGGCGCGAAGATGCCCGGGGCGAGCAGCAGGCCGACGATCGCGAGCGCGATGGCGTTCAGCATGATGGTCGAGATGACCTCGCTGACGCCGCGGAAGACCTTCAGCAGACCGGCGATGCTCGCGTACAGGCCGCCGACCAGCATGGCGGTGACCAGCAGCAGCGGGATCTGGATGAAGGCCGGCAGGTCGACCTGAGTGCCGATGTACGCCGCGAACAGCGCCGCGACCTTGTACTGGCCCTCGACGCCGATGTTGAACAGGTTCATCCGGAACCCGAACGCGGCGGCCGCGGCGGCCAGGTAGTACGTGGTGGAGCGGTTGAGGATGTTCACCTGGCCGTCCGACTTGGTGGCGTACGTGATCATCACGTTCCACGCGTCGAACGGGTTCTTGCCCGAGGTCGCCAGCAGGACGGAGCAGATCGCGACGGAGAGCACGACCGCGAGCACCGGCGCCGCCAGTGCGAGCACGATCCGCTCACCGCTGATCCGCTGCGCCAGGCTGCGCTTGACGGCGGGGTTGGGACTGGTCATGGATTACTCCCCCGCCTGCGAGTCGCCGGCGGTGTCGGTGGGCGGGTGCTCGGCCTCGGCCTCGGTGCCCTCGGCGGCGACGGCCTGCGCCTCGGCGACGGCCTCCGGCTCGGACTCGATGTGGCCGCTGGCGGCACCGGTCATCGCGGTGCCCAGGTCCTCGGCGGTCACGGTGGCCGGGTCGGCGTCGGCGACCAGGCGGCCGCGGTAGATGACCCGGATGGTGTCGGAGAGCCCGATCAGCTCGTCCAGGTCGGCGGAGATCAGCAGGACCGCCAGGCCCTCCCGCTGGGCGCGCCGGATGTGCTCCCAGATCTGGGCCTGCGCACCGACGTCGACACCGCGGGTGGGGTGCGCGGCGATCAGCAGCTTCGGCTGGTGGCTCATCTCGCGGCCGATGATCAGCTTCTGCTGGTTGCCGCCGGAGAGCGAGGCCGCGGTGACCTCGATGCCGGGGGTGCGGACGTCGTACTCGTCGACGATCCGCAGGGTGTCCGTCCGGGCGCCGGAGGGGTCGAGCAGCACGCCCTTGGAGTTGGGCGCCTCGGTGACGTGACCGAGGACCCGGTTCTCCCAGAGCGGGGCCTCCAGCAGCAGGCCGTGCTTGTGGCGGTCCTCGGGGATGTAGCCGATGCCGGCCTCGCGGCGGGCCCGGGTCAGGGTGCCGGAGAGGTCCTTGCCGTCCAGGGTGACGGTGCCGCCGTCCAGCGGCAGCATGCCCATGATGGCCTCGACCAGTTCGGCCTGGCCGTTGCCCTCGACGCCCGCGATGCCGAGGATCTCGCCCTTGTGGATGCGCAGCGAGATGTCGTCCAGGACGACGCGCTCGACGCCCTCGGCGTCGGTCTTGGCGATCCGCAGGTCCTTGACGTCGAGCATCTCGGACGTGGTGACGGTCGATTCGCGGCTCTCCGGGGAGGGCAGCTCGGCGCCGACCATCATCTCGGCGAGCTGGCGCGCGGTGACGGCCTTCGGGTCGGCGTCGCCGACCGTGGTGCCGCGCCGGATGACGCTGATCGCGTCGGCGACCGCCAGCACCTCGTGCAGCTTGTGCGAGATGAAGATGACGGTGACGCCCTCGGACTTGAGCTCGCGCAGGTTGTCGAACAGCGCGTCGACCTCCTGCGGGACCAGCACGGCCGTGGGCTCGTCGAGGATCAGGATCTTGGCGCCGCGGTACAGCACCTTGAGGATCTCGACGCGCTGGCGGTCGGCGACGCCGAGGTCCTCGACCAGGGCGTCCGGGCGCACGCCCAGGCCGTACTGGTCGGAGATCTCCTTGATCTTCGCCTTCGCCTTGGCGCCGATGCCGTGGATCTTCTCGCCGCCGAGGACGACGTTCTCCAGCACCGTGAGGTTGTCGGCGAGCATGAAGTGCTGGTGCACCATGCCGATGCCGCGGGAGATGGCGTCGCCGGGGGTGTTGAACTCGCACTGCTCGCCGTTGATCGCGATGGTGCCCTCGTCCGGCTTCTGCATGCCGTAGAGGATCTTCATCAGCGTCGACTTGCCGGCGCCGTTCTCGCCCATCAGGGCGTGCACGGTGCCGGTGCGGACGGTGAGGTTGATGTCGTGGTTGGCCACGACACCGGGGAAGCGCTTGGTGATGCCGCGCAGTTCGACGGCCGATGTCGCCGTCCCCGCGCTGGGGGTGCCGTCCTTGCGCAGGGGGACGGGGTCGGATGCGGTGATGGCGGTCTCCTGGTGGTCTGGAGGCGCGTCGTTGCGCTCGGAGGGCCAAGGGGGGAAACGGGGGGACGGGACGGGGCCCGGGGGTACGCGTTGAGCGCACCCTGCCGGGCCCCTCCCGTGAACTGTGTCGATCATCGCGCTGTCGGGCAGGCGACAGGCGCTGTCGCGTCCGAGACGCGCGGCCCTTACTTGGCCGGCGCGGTCGGGATGGTGGTGGCGCCGCTCTTGATGGCGTCGGCGGCGGTCTTCAGCTTGTCCTGGATGTCGTCGATCTTGCCGCCGGTGGTGGCGAGCGAGACACCGTCGGCCTTCAGGTCGAAGAGCTTGATGCCGGTGAAGGCGTTGCCCTTCTTGACCGAGTCGATGTACGCGAAGACCGCGTTGTCGACGTTCTTGACCATCGAGGTCATGATGCTGTTCTTGTACTTCGCCAGGGCCGGCTGGCTGGCCTGGTCGGAGTCGACACCGATGGCCAGGGCGCCCTGCTTGTTGGCGACGGCCTCGATGGCGCCGTTGCCGGAGGAGCCGGCGGCGGTGTAGATGATGTCCGCGCCCTTGTCGAGCTGGCCCTGCGCGGCTTCCTTGCCCTTGTCGGGCGAGTTGAAGCCGGTGAAGTCCGGCGGCGTGGTCAGGTAGGTCGTCTCGATCAAGATGTTCGGGTCGACGAACTTGGCGCCCGCCTCGTAACCGGCCTGGAACTTCTTGATCAGCTCGGACTGCACACCACCGATGAAGCCGATGTGGTGGGCCTTCGACTTGTTGGCGGCCGCGACACCGGCCAGGTACGAACCCTCCTGCTCGGCGAAGAGCAGCGAGGTGACGTTGGACGGCTGGTCCTTGTCGTTCGAGTCGATGATCGCGAACTTGACGTTCGGGTTGTCCTTGGCGATCTTGTTGACCGCCGGCTGGTAGACGAAGCCGACCGCGATGATGGTCTTGTAGCCGGCGTCGACCAGGTTCTTGAGGCGGGTCTCCTTGTCGGCCTCGGCCTCACCGGACTTGGCCTCGGCCTCGGTCACGGAGGCACCCAGCTCGGCCTTGGCCTTGTCGAGACCGCGGGCGGCGGAGTCGTTGAACGACTGGTCGCCACGACCACCGATGTCGTAGGCCATACCGACCTTGAGCGAACCGTCGCCCGAGGCGGAGGAGGAGGTGCTGTCGGTGCTCTTTGCGCCGCAAGCGGCGAGCGAGGCCATGCCCAGGGAACCCGAGAGCACAACCGCAGCGAGCTTCATTGAACGGCGCAAGGGAGTATCTCCTTCTGACACGCAACCGTTTGGCGTGGTCGGACGCCACCGTAACGCGCGTAGAACACGGTTGTGTTACGGGGTGCCGGAGCATTCGGGTTGTTATCAAACCGTGGTCTGACGCCCGTCCCGAGCGCCCTCTCCCCTGCACGGACGGTGGTCCGGGGTTGGTTCAGCCCAGTCTACGGAACCGCCCCCGGGCCCCGGATCCCCACGACCCGCGCACGTGCCGACCGCCTGCCCCGCGGCGCCGGTCACCGGCGCCGCGCTCAGCGCCCGTCCGCCGCCAGGGCCAGCGCCGCGAACAGCTCCGTGCCGATGCCGATCGCCCGCTCGTCCACGTCGAACCGGCCCTGGTGCAGGTCGCGGACGGTGGTGTCGCCGGGGGCGCGGACGCCGAGCCGGGCCAGCGCGCCCGGGGCGTGCTCCAGGTACCAGGAGAAGTCCTCCCCGCCGAGGCTCTGCTCGGTGCCCTCGACCACCTGGGCGCCGTCGCGTCCGAACCGCGCGTTCATCGTCTCGTCCAGCTGCGCGACCGAGACCGCCTCGTTGACCACCGGCGGCACTCCGCGGTGGTAGTCCAGCGTCCACTTGGCCCGGTAGGTCTCGGCGAGCTTGGCGATCAGCTCGTGCAACAGGTCCGGCGCCTCGCGCCAGCCGTCCAGCTCCAGGCAGCGGACGGTGCCCTCCAGCTCGGCGTGCTGCGGGATGACGTTGGGCGCGGAGCCGGAGGCGATCCGGCCCCAGACCAGGCTGACGCCCCAGCGCGGGTCCATCCGGCGGACCAGCGCGCCGGGCAGGTCGGCGGCCATCCGGGCCACCGCGGTCACCAGGTCGGTGGTCAGGTGCGGGCGGGCGGTGTGCCCGCCGGGGCCGTCCAGGTGCAGCACCAGGCGGTCGCAGGCGGAGGTGATCGCCCCGGCGCGCAGGGCGATCCGACCGACCTCCACCTTCGGGTCGCAGTGCACCGCGAAGATCCGGCCCACGTCGTCCATCCCGCCGGCCTTGATCACGTCCAGCGCGCCGCCCGGCATGACCTCCTCGGCCGGCTGGAACACCAGCCGGACCGGACGGCGCAGCTCGCCGGTGCGGGCGGCCTCGGCCAGGACCAGGCCGGTGCCGAGCACCACCGAGGTGTGCACGTCGTGGCCGCAGGCGTGGGCCCGGCCGGGGACGGTGGAGCGGTACGGCACGTCGGTCTTGGCGTCGTCGATCGGCAGCGCGTCGATGTCGGCGCGGAAGGCCAGGAACTCGGCGCCCGGGGCGGTGCCGGCCGGGACGAGGTCGACGAGCAGGCCGGTGCCGCCGGGCAGCACCCGGGGTTCGAGGCCGGCCGCCACCAGCCGGTCGCGCAGCAGCCCGGTGGTGCGGAACTCCTGGCGGCCCAGCTCCGGATGCCGGTGCAGATCACGGCGGAAGGCGATCAGCTCGGGCTCCAGCGCCCTCACCCGGTCGCGCAGATCGGCGGCGGGGCGTGCGGCGGCGAGAGTGGCGCCCGGCTGAGCGGGCTCAGGACGGTTCATCTCCCCAAGAGTAGGCCTGTTGGGGGGATTTGGCCCGGCTTCCGGAAAACTAGTCCCCGGATGGGTGCATACCGGCCGGACAGGTGGGTATGACATCTCGTTTCAGCCGCCTTCCCCGGATTGCTTGCCCTGTGCAACGACCACCCGGGCCGGCGGTCACGGCCGCCACCGCCTCGACGGACTCCGGGCGTTGACGGCCGTTCAGGCGACGATGGCAGCGGTAGCGGCGAATGGCCGCGGTGGCCGCGGTGGCGGCGATCAGAACCGCTCCACCGGGGTGTGGGTGCCCCACACCTCCCGCAACACGTCGCACACCTCGCCGACGGTGGCCCTGGCCGCCAGCGCCTCCTTCATCGGGTAGAGCACGTTCTCCGGCCCCTCGGCGGTGCGGCGCAGCGCGTCCAGCGTCCGGGTGACGGCGCCGGCGGAGCGCTCGGCCCGCAGCCGGGCCAGCCGCGCGGCCTGCTGCCGTTCGATCGCCGGATCCACCCGCAGCGGCTGGTACGGCTCCTCCGTGTCCAGCCGGAAGCGGTTGACGCCGACCACGGTCCGCTCGCCGGAGTCCGTCTCCTGCTGGACCCGGTACGCGGTGCGCTCGATCTCGGCCTTCTGGAAGCCCTGTTCGATCGCGGCCACCGCGCCGCCCCGCTCCTCGATCCGGTCCATCAGCGCCAGCGCCGCGGCCTCCACCTCGTCGGTGAGCGACTCGACCGCGTAGGAACCGGCGAACGGGTCGACGGTGGCGGTCACGTCGGTCTCGTGGGCGAGCACCTGCTGGGTGCGCAGCGCGAGCCGGGCGGCCTTCGCGGTGGGCAGCGCGATCGCCTCGTCGTAGCTGTTCGTGTGCAGCGACTGGGTGCCGCCGAACACCGCGGCGAGCGCCTGCACGGTGACCCGGGCCAGGTTCACCTCGGGCTGCTGGGCGGTGAGCTGCACGCCGGCGGTCTGGGTGTGGAAGCGCAGCATCTGCGAGCGCGGATCCCGCGCGCCGAACCCGTCCCGCATGATCCGGGCCCAGATCCGGCGCGCTGCCCGGAACTTGGCGACCTCCTCCAGGAGGGTCGTACGGGCCACGAAGAAGAACGAGAGCCGGGGCGCGAAGTCGTCCACGGCCATCCCGGCGGCGATCGCGGCCCGGACGTAGGCGATGCCGTCGGCGAGGGTGAAGGCGATCTCCTGCACGGGGTCGGCCCCGGCCTCGGCCATGTGGTAGCCGGAGACGGAGATGGTGTTCCAGCGCGGGATCTCGGCCCGGCAGTACCGGAACACGTCGGCGACCAGCCGCAGCGAGGGCTGCGGCGGGAAGATGTACGTGCCGCGGGCGATGTACTCCTTCAGCACGTCGTTCTGGACCGTGCCGGTGAGTACCGACGACGGCACGCCCTGGGCCTCCCCGACCAGCTGGTAGAGGAGCAGGAGCAGGGCGGCGGGCGCGTTGATGGTCATCGAGGTGGACACCTCGCCCAGCGGGATGCCGTCGAGGAGCACCGCCATGTCCTCGACGCTGTCCACGGCCACGCCGACCCGGCCGACCTCGCCGGCCGCGAGCGGAGCGTCCGAGTCGTAGCCCATCTGGGTGGGCAGGTCGAAGGCGACGGACAGGCCGGTGCCGCCGCCCGCGATCAGCTGCCGGTAGCGGGCGTTGGACTCGGCGGCGGTGCCGAAGCCCGCGTACTGGCGCATCGTCCAGGGCCGTCCGGTGTACATCGTCGGGTGGACGCCCCGGGTGTACGGGTACTCCCCGGGCCGGCCCAGCCGGGCGGCCGGCTCCCAGCCGGCCAGGGCCTCGGGGCCGTAGAGCGGCTCGATCGGGAGGCCGGATTCGGACAGCCGGGCCCGCTGCGGGGGGCGGTTCGGCTCGGCGCGGCGCGGCTCGGCTGCCATGGGTCCTCCACGGGATCGGCGGGCGCTGGTCCTCGCAATGTAGGACGTGACCGGCCCACCGGGCCCGCCGACGCGGTTGAGATGATCGGGTGAACGACCGATGAGCCCCAGGGAGTGGCAATGACCGAGCAGAAGGTGGCCGTGGTCACCGGTGCCAGCAGCGGAATCGGCGCGGCGACCGCCCGCCGCCTGGCCGCCGAGGGCTTCGAGGTGGTGCTGACCGCCCGCCGCACCGATCGGATCGAGGCGCTGGCCAAGGAGATCGGCGACCTGGGCGGTGCGGCACGGGCGGTCACCCTGGACGTCACCGACCGGGCCGCCGTGGACGCCTTCGCGGCCGGGGTCGGCCGGGTGGACGTGCTGGTGAACAACGCCGGCGGCGCGATCGGCGCCGAGACGGTCGAGCACGGCGACCCGGCCGACTGGCGCGCCATGTACGAGGTGAACGTGCTCGGCGTGCTGCACGTGACGCAGGCGCTGCTGCCGGCCCTGCGGGCCACCGGCGACGGCACCGTACTGGTGCTCTCCTCGACCGCCGCGCTGACCGCGTACGAGGGCGGCGGCGGGTACGTGGCCGCCAAGCACGCCGCGCACACCATCGCCGCCACCCTGCGGCTGGAGCTGTGCGGGGAGCCGATCCGGGTGATCGAGATCGCGCCCGGCATGGTGAGGTCCGAGGGCTTCGCGGTCACCCGCTTCCGCGGCGACGAGGAGAAGGCGGCCGCGGTGTACGCGGGCGTGGCCGAGCCGCTGACCTCGGAGGACGTCGCGGACACGGTGGCCTGGGCGGTCACCCGGCCCGCGCACGTGAACATCGACCTGCTGGTGGTCCGGCCGCGGGCGCAGGCGGCCAACCACAAGGTCCACCGGGGCTGACCCCGGCCCGGCGGGCGGCCGGGGGGTCCGGATCGAACGCATCACCCACCAGTGGTACATACGTCCGATGAGAACCTTCCGGGCCGCCCGCCCCCGCGTCCTGCTGACCGCCGTGGCGGCAGGCACCCTCCTCCTGGCGAGCGCCTGCAACACCACCCCCGAGCCCGCCCAGGACCAGGCCGCCGGCACCGCCGCGCCCACCGCCGCGAGCCCCGCGGCCGCCCCGACCCCGACCCCAACCGCCAAGCCCGGCGGCGAGGCCGACCCGGCGCTCAAGCCCTTCTACGGCCAGCAGATCACCTGGGCGGCCTGCCCGGCCGACCCCAAGGCCGAACAGGCCAAGGTCGACCTCTCCGGGATGCGGTGCGGCACGCTGCACGTCCCCCTCGACTACGCCGCGCCCGCCACCGACGCGATCGACCTCGCGCTGATCAAGTACCCCGCCGCCAAGCCGGACCAGCGGATCGGCTCACTGATGGTCAACCCGGGCGGCCCCGGCGGCTCCGGCGTCGAGATGGTCGAGTACGGCGCCAAGGACTTCGTCGGCACCCTGCACAACCGCTTCGACGTGATCGGCTTCGACCCCCGCGGCACCGGCGCCAGCGCGCCGGTCGTCTGCTACGACGACAAGCAGCACGACGCCCTCAACCAGGTGGACGACCCGGTGGACCCGGCCGAACGCAAGGCCGCGTACATCAAGCAGTCCACCGACCACGCCGCCGCCTGCCAGGCCAGGTCCGGCCGGCTGCTGCCCTTCGTCGGCACCCGCAACACGGCCCGGGACCTGGACGTGCTGCGCGCCGTCGTCGGCGACCGGAAGCTGAACTACCTGGGCATCTCCTACGGCACCTACCTCGGCGCCCTCTACGCCGAGGAGTTCCCGAAGAACACCGGCCGGCTGATCCTGGACGGCGCCGTCGACCCCGCTCAGGACACCCTGGACCACGGCGTGGACCAGCAGATCGGCTTCGAGAAGTCCTTCGAGCGCTTCGCCGCCGACTGCGTCGAGAACCACGCCGCCGAGTGCCCGCTCGGCAAGGACAGGGACAAGGCCGCCAAGAAGGCCGCCGACTTCCTCGACGGCCTGCACGACAACCCGCTCACCACCAAGGACGGCCGCAAGCTCGGCCGCGACCTGGCCTGGACCGGCACGATCTCGATGCTCTACGGCGACGAGAACACCTCCTGGAAGTACCTGCGGGTCGGCCTCGGCATGGCGATGACGATGAAGCGCGGCGACCTGCTGATGGCCTTCGCGGACGACTACGACGGACGCGACCAGAACGGCCACTACAGCCCGATGGAGGAGGCCAACGCCGCGATCGGCTGCGCGGACGCCGCCCGCCCCGCGCCCACCCCCGAACACGCCAAGGCGGCGGTGGACCGGCTGCTCGCCGAGGCTCCGCTGCTGTCCAAGGGCGTCACGGTGGACGACTACAGCGAGCCCGGCTGCGCCTACTGGCCGTTCAAGACCCAGGAGAAGCCGCACCCCATCCGGGCCGAGGGCAGCGCGCCGATCCTGGTGGTCGGCTCCACCGGCGACCCGGCCACCCCGTACGCCTCGGCCGAGTCGCTGGCCAAGGGCTTCGCCAACGCCACCCTGCTCACCCGGGTCGGCGAGGGCCACGGCGCGTTCGGCAAGGGCAACGTCTGCATCGACCGGGCCCTGGAGGCCTACCTGACCGACGGCACGATGCCGGCTCCGGGCACCCGCTGCACCTGAGGCAGCGGCGCGGCAACACGGGGAGGGCGCTGACACGAAGGTGTCAACGTCACAACTTGATAGCTCGTCCGGATGAATTCGGCGCGCGCCCTCCCCAACTGATGACCGCTCAACTACCTTGAAGGAGCTGCCGGACCGGGGCCGAGCACCCCTGCGCAGCCCCCATACTTCAGCTGCTCCACCACTCCCCTTCACCGGCACCTTCCCGCCCTCACGAGGAGGACCCGCTGGCCAGCGACATCCCGTCACAGCGGCTCGACGTCAGAACAGAGCCGACCCTCCTCGGGTTGCACCGCTTCAACGAGGCCGACGCCGGTGCCGCCGAGGAGGCCCTCCTGGCCTGCTGCGGCAGCCACCGCTGGGCGCTGCGCCTCACCGCACACCGGCCCTACCCCGACCTGGAGTCCCTGCTGGCCGCCGCCAGCGAGGCCTCCTACGACCTCCGCCCGGCCGACCTCACCGAGGCGCTCGCGGACGAGAGCTGGATGCCGCAACCGCTGCTCGGCATGCGGGCCCCCGGCAGCCAGGCCGCGCACACCGCGCTGCGGGCGGCGCACGCCGCGTACGAGGCCCGGTTCGGCCACGTCTTCGTCGTCTGCCTGGAGGGCGTCGCCCCGGAGGAGATGCTCGACACCGTGCTCTCCTCCATCCGCACCCGGCTCGCCAACGACCCGGACGAGGAGCGGCTGATCGCGGCGGACGAGCTCCGCCGGATCGCCCTCACCCGGTTGGAGCACCTGGTCGCCACCCATTCGGAGGCCGGAGCGCGCTGAGCCCCGGCCCTCCCCGCCCCTTCCCTCCCCTGACTCCTCCGCCCGCCTCCCCGGCTTCTCGGCCGGCGGCGGCGGGGCGGACAGGGCGAAGCGGCACGGACACCTCGACAGGGTGTCGGCGGTCGGGGGCGCCGTAGCGCACTCAGACGGTCACCCAGAGTGGTGAACGCGGGGCCGGTTCCTGTCCCACTAGGCCAGAAGTGCCTGATTGATCACACCTGGGGCCCCCGGGGGCGGTTACCGAGAAGGCGTCGATAGGATGCTCGCGGCCGGTGGACCGTACCCGGCCGGGCTGACCGACACCGAAGCCGGCCGAGCCCCCAATCGCTTCCGGAGGGTTTTTCCGTGCCGGCTGGAACGCTGTACCGCGGCCGGGAAGGTATGTGGAGCTGGGTGGCTCATCGAGTCACCGGCGTCCTCATCTTCTTCTTCCTGTTCGCCCACGTCCTGGACACCGCTCTGGTGCGAGTGTCGCCGGAGTCCTACGACACCGTCATCCAGACATACAAGACTCCCCTCGTGAACCTGATGGAGTACGGCCTGGTGGCCGCCATCCTGTTCCACGCCCTGAACGGCCTGCGGGTCGTCGCGGTGGACTTCTGGTCCAAGGGCCCCAAGTACCAGAAGCAGATGCTCTGGACCGTGGTCGGCATCTGGGTCGTCCTGATGGCCGGCTCCTTCTACGGAGTCCTGCAGCACACGCTGATCTCCTGGTTCGGGAAGTGAGCCGAGACATGTCCACGGAAATCTCCGACGCCGTAGTCGTCCCCTCCAAGCAGGCGCACACCGGCAAGGGCCTCGGGACCGGCAACCCGGCCGACGCGTTCGTCATCGAGCCGCCCCGCAAGCGGACCACGAAGACCCCGCGCCGCACCCGCACCAACTTCGAGATGCTGGCCTGGCTCTTCATGCGCCTGTCCGGTGTCGTCCTGGTCGTGCTGATCCTCGGCCACCTGATCATCATGCTGCTGCTCGACGGCGGCGTCTCCAAGATCGGCTTCGCCTTCGTGGCCGGCCGCTGGGCCTCGCCGTTCTGGCAGGGCTGGGACCTCCTGATGCTCTGGCTCGCCATGCTGCACGGCGCCAACGGCATGCGTCAGGTCATCAACGACTACGCCGAGAAGGACTCGACCCGGCTCTGGCTCAAGGGACTCATGGGTACCGCCACGGTCTTCACCGTGCTGCTCGGCACCCTGGTGATCTTCACCTTCGACCCCAACATCTGAGCCGCGAGCACCATCGACCATCGGCAGAGGCCAGAGGCGAGTTAAACCCCCATGCAGATTCACCAGTACGACACCGTCATCGTCGGCGCCGGCGGCGCCGGCATGCGTGCGGCCATCGAGTCGACGCAGCGCAGCCGCACCGCCGTCCTGACCAAGCTCTACCCGACCCGGTCCCACACCGGCGCGGCCCAGGGCGGCATGTGCGCCGCCCTCGCCAACGTCGAGGAGGACAACTGGGAGTGGCACACCTTCGACACGGTCAAGGGCGGTGACTACCTGGTCGACCAGGACGCCGCCGAGATCATGTGCAAGGAGGCCATCGACGCGGTCCTCGACCTGGAGAAGATGGGCCTGCCCTTCTCCCGCACCGAGCAGGGCCGGATCGACCAGCGCCGCTTCGGCGGCCACTCCCGCAACCACGGCGAGGCCCCGGTCCGCCGCTCGTGCTACGCGGCCGACCGCACCGGCCACATGATCCTCCAGACGCTGTTCCAGAACTGCGTCAAGCACGGCGTCGAGTTCTTCAACGAGTTCTACGTCCTCGACCTGCTGATCAACGAGGGCAAGACGGCCGGTGTCGTCGCCTACGAGTTGGCCACCGGCGAGATCCACGTCTTCCAGGCCAAGTCCGTCGTGTTCGCCTCCGGCGGCACCGGCAAGTTCTTCAAGGTCTCCTCCAACGCCCACACCCTCACCGGTGACGGCCAGGCCCTGGTGTACCGCCGCGGCCTGCCGCTGGAGGACATGGAGTTCTTCCAGTTCCACCCGACGGGCATCTGGCGCATGGGCATCCTGCTCACCGAGGGCGCCCGCGGCGAGGGCGGCATCCTGCGCAACAAGGACGGCGAGCGCTTCATGGAGCGCTACGCCCCCGTCATGAAGGACCTCGCGTCCCGTGACGTCTGCTCCCGCGCGATCTACACCGAGATCCGCGAAGGCCGCGGTTGCGGTCCGGAAGGCGACCACGTCTACCTGGACCTGACCCACCTGCCGCCGGAGCAGCTGGACGCCAAGCTCCCGGACATCACCGAGTTCGCGCGCACCTACCTCGGCATCGAGCCCTACACGGACCCGATCCCGATCCAGCCCACCGCGCACTACGCCATGGGCGGCATCCCGACCAACGTCGAGGGCGAGGTCCTGCGCAACAACACCGACGTCGTCCCCGGCCTGTACGCGGCCGGCGAGGTCGCGTGCGTGTCCGTGCACGGCGCCAACCGCCTGGGCACCAACTCGCTGCTGGACATCAACGTCTTCGGCAAGCGGGCCGGCATCGCCGCCGCCGACTACGCGCAGACGGTCGACTTCACCGAGCTGCCCGAGAACCCGGCCGACAAGGTGCAGGCGCTGGTCGACGGCCTGCGCGAGTCCACCGGCACCGAGTCCGTGGCGCAGATCCGCAAGGAACTGCAGGAGACCATGGACGCCAACGCGATGGTGTACCGCACCGGCGCCACCCTGAAGCAGGCGGTCGAGGACATCGCCGCGCTGCGGGAGCGTTACAAGCACGTCTCCATCCAGGACAAGGGCTTCCGCTACAACACGGACCTCCTGGAGGCCGTCGAGCTGGGCAACCTGCTCGACCTGGCCGAGGTGCTGGCCGTCTCCGCGCTGGCCCGCGAGGAGTCGCGCGGCGGTCACTACCGCGAGGACTTCCCGACCCGTGACGACGTGAAGTTCATGCAGCACACCATGGCGTACCAGGAGGTCGCCGCCGACGGCACCACCTCCATCCGCCTCGACTACAAGCCGGTCGTCACGACCCGCTACCAGCCGATGGAGCGTAAGTACTGATGAGCACTCCGACCGTGGAGAAGCACTCGGCCGCTCTGGACGCGGCCGAGGCCGGCGGCGTCCAGCTGATCACCGTCACCTTCCGGATCCGCCGGTTCAACCCGGAGGAGCACCCGGACCCGGTGTGGGTCGACTACCAGCTGGAGATGGACCCGAAGGAGCGCGTCCTGGACGCGCTCAACAAGATCAAGTGGGAGCAGGACGGCACCCTCACCTACCGCCGTTCCTGCGCGCACGGCATCTGCGGCTCCGACGCCATGCGGATCAACGGCCGCAACCGGCTGGCGTGCAAGACCCTGATCAAGGACGTCAACCCGGAGAAGCCGATCACGATCGAGGCCATAAAGGGCCTCACGGTCCTCAAGGACCTGGTCGTGGACATGGACCCGTTCTTCCAGGCGTACAAGGACGTCATGCCGTTCCTCATCACCAACGGGAACGAGCCGACCCGCGAGCGCCTGCAGTCCGCCGAGGAGCGCGAGCGCTTCGACGACACCACCAAGTGCATCCTGTGCGCCGCGTGCACGTCGTCCTGCCCGGTGTTCTGGAACGACGGCCAGTACTTCGGCCCGGCCGCGATCGTCAACGCGCACCGCTTCATCTTCGACTCGCGCGACGAGGGTGCCGAGCAGCGCCTGGAGATCCTCAACGACCGCGAGGGCGTGTGGCGCTGCCGCACCACCTTCAACTGCTCCGAGGCCTGCCCGCGTGGCATCGAGGTCACCAAGGCGATCCAGGAAGTGAAGCGGGCGCTGGTCACCCGCCGCTTCTGACCCCCGCCTGACCCCGGCTCACCCAGCCGTAGGCCCCCGCCCGATCCCCGGATCGGACGGGGGCCTCCGCGCGTTCCGGGCGGCCTGGCCGCGCCGGTCAGTCGGTGGCCGGGGTGGCGCGGCGGGTGGCGCGGAGGCCGCGCAGGCCGATGGTGCCGACGGCGATGCCGAGGAGGAAGGAGGTGACGGCGAGGAGGAGGTGGATCCAGAAGAAGGCGGTCGGCTGGGAGTGGTCGCCGTTCACGAAGGCCTGGCCGCCGGAGTCCTTCCACAGGTTCTTGACGAAGGTCGTCCAGATCATGATCGACCAGGCCCCGAAGGCGGTCAGGAACCAGGAGGTGCGGCGGCTGAGCTTCATGGGGGTCCTCGGCGGTGGCTTGTGAAGACGGTGTGCCTCCCCAGTATGCGCGGGCCGCCGATCGGCGTACGGCGGGCCCCTCCTGCGGAGGACGGGCCCGGAGCGGCGGACGCCGGGGGGTCGGAGTGGGTACGGTCTGCTGGTGTCCACACCCCGTCACACCTTCGCGCGTCTGTGCGCCGCGGCCACTGCGGCCCTACCGGTCCTGCTCACCGCCCCGGCGGCGGTCGCGGCCCCGCAGCAGCCGCCCCCGTCGGTCGCGGTCGGCGGCGAGAAGCTGGGGCTGCCCGGGGTGCAGGTCGCCCCGCTGGCGGGCACCCCGCCGCTGCCGACCGGACTCACCGGCCAGTCCTGGATAGTCTCCGACGCCGCGTCGGGAGAGGTGCTGGCGTCCTACAACCCGCACCTGCGACTGCCGCCGGCCAGCACCCTGAAGATCCTCTTCGCGGACACCGTGCTGCCCAAGTTCGACCGCAACGCGGTCCACAAGGTCGCCGACGAGGAGATCACCGGGATCGGCCCCGGCAGCAGCCTGGTCGGTATCAAGGAGGACCTGGAGTACCGGGTCGAGGACCTGTGGCGCGGGGTGTTCCTGAGCTCGGGCAACGACGCCGTGCACGTCCTGTCGCACATGAACGGCGGCATCCCGCAGACCGTCGCCGAGATGCAGACGCGCGCCGAGGCCCTGCAGGCGAAGGACACCAAGGTGATCTCCCCGGACGGCTACGACATGGACGGCCAGGTCTCCTCGGCGTACGACCTGTCGCTGTTCGCCCGGGCCGGCCTGCGCAACGCCGACTTCCGGATGTACTGCGCCACCCGGGACGCGATGTTCCCGGGCGCCGTGGACAAGAACACCGGCCAGCGCGGCAGCTTCGGGATTGCCAACACCGACCGGCTGCTGGGCAAGTACCCCGGTCTGATCGGCGTGAAGAACGGCACCACCACCAACGCCGGCTCGACCTTCGTCGGCGCCGCCGAACGCGACGGGCGCACCCTGCTGGTGACGGTGATGCACCCGGCCAGCTACCAGAAGGTGTACGACGAGACGGCCGCGCTGCTGGACTGGGGCTTCGCCGCGGCCGGGAAGGTCCAGCCCGTCGGCAAGCTGGTCGACGAGCTGCCGCCGGGCGGCGCCGAGCCGACCGGCCAGGCGGGCGGCACCGCCGGTACGCCCGCGCCGCCGCCGCACCCCTCCCCCACGGCCCAGCAGGCCGCCGCACCCGCCACCGGCGGGGACGACGGGCTCGGCCTCGCCGGCTGGTCGGCGGTGGTGCTGGCCGCGGCCGCGGCCGGGTACGGCGGGCGGGTCCTGTGGCGGCGGCGCTCCGCCGGCTGATCCCCGCCCGCGCGGGACGGCCCGGTCTCAGTCCTGGGGCCGGGCCTCGCCGTCCCTGGCGGCGGCCTGTTCCACGGTGCTCTCGGTCTTCTCGGCCTTCTCTGACTTATCGGCCTTCTCGCCCTTCTCGGCCTTCGAGGCCTCGGCCTCCGCCTTGTCCGCCGCCTCCAGCAGCGCCCGCCCCTGCGCCCTGGCCCGTTCCAGGGCGGCCGCCGGGTCGGCCGTCGCCGTCCAGGCCACGCAGTACATCAGCAGCCGGCAGACGAAGTTGATCCACAGCAGCAGCGCCACCGGTGTGGCGAAGGCCCCGTACAGGCTCCGCCCGGCGATCGAGCCGAGGTAGGAGGCGAGCAGGAGCTTCAGCAGTTCGAATCCGACCGCGCCGATCAGCGCGCCCTGCAGGAGGGCCGGTCGGCGCTGGCCGGTGATGCCGGGAAACGGCGCCAGCAGGTAGGCGAACAGCAGCATGTCGCACGCTATGACGATCAGCACGCCGACCCCGGTCAGCAGGTAGCCGCTGCCGAGGCCGATCGCTTCGGCGATCCGCCCGGCCAGGGTCGTCCCGGCGGCGGAGGCGGCCAGCGAGAACAGCGACACCAGGCCGAGGCCGCCCAGCACCACGACGTCCCAGGCCTTGCGCAGGACGGGGTTGGCGTCCTCGTCGGGCAGCTGCCAGACGTCCCGGATCGAGGTGCGCATGGTGTCGACCCAGCCGAGGCCGGAGACCAGCAGCAGCGCCCCGCCGACCACCCCGACCGCGCCCGCGTTGGCCACCAGGGCGGGCAGGTCGAGCGCGTCCGAGATGCCCGGGAGCTGGTCGGCGATGCGGTCCTGCAGTTCGTGCACCCGGCTGTCGCTGAGCGTCGCGACCGCGACCGCCAGGCCGACGGTGAGCAGCGGGAAGAGCGCGAGGAAGCCGAAGAAGGTGACGGCGCCCGCCAGCCGGTTGCCGCGGGCGGCGGTGAAGTGCTCGTACGCGCGGTACGGGCGGCTGCGCAGCACCCGGAGCACGAGCGGGCCGACGACCGGGAGGCGGGTCAGGAAGTCCACCCGACCGGTTATACCGGTCCGTCCCCCGAATGGCCGTCAGGCGCGGGCCTCACCGCTTGGCGAGTCGGCGGGCCTTCGCGAGCGCGCGGACGGCCTGGTAGGCGCCGTAGCGGCCGCGGCTGAGCAGTTCGGTGCGCACGCCGTCCACGCCGGCGGGCGGGTGGTAGCCGGCCGGGCGCAGCCGGGCGCAGTGTGCGGCCGCGCGGCGGAAGTACTCGCGGCGGTCGCCGGGCGGGACGCGGCCGGGCTTGGAGACCACGGTGTTGAGGTGGTGCAGCATCCGGCCGTAGACGACCGGGCGCCAGCGGTCGAGGTCGGGGCGGCGGTCGAGGAAGGCGAAGACCAGGTCGTACTGGGCGAAGACGTCGAAGTGCTTGCGGCCGGCCGTGGCCAGGATGTTGCCGCCCTCCTGGCGCTGGCGGTAGTGCACGCCGACCTGGTCGAGCAGGGTGATCCGGGCGGCGGCGAGCAGCGCCGGGTACGTCCAGGGGGTGTCCTCGTAGTAGCCGGCCGGGAAGACCAGCCGCTGCTCGGTGACGAAGTCGCGGCGGTAGGCCTTGTTCCAGACGACTTGGAGCAGGTCGAGCAGGTCGGGGCGGGCGGCGAGGTCGAAGACGTCCGGGGAGTCGGCGCCGAAGACGTGCGCGGAGGCGGCGCGGGTGGTCCGGCCGTCGGCGTAGGTGCGGGCGTAGTCGTAGACCAGGACGTCCGGGTCGCCGGTGGCGGTGAGCCGTGCGTCGATGCTCCTGAGCAGGCCGGGGGTGAGGGTGTCGTCGCTGTCGAGGAAGACCACGTAGTCGCCGGTGGCGGCCGCCAGGCCGGCGTTGCGGGCCCGGCCGAGGCCGACGTTCTCCGGCAGGTGGAGCACCCGGACCCGGGGGTCCGCGGCGGCCTCGTCCAGCATCGCCGCGCAGCCGTCCGGGGAGCGGTCGTCCACCGCGATCAGTTCGAAGTCCGGGCCGTCCTGTCCGAGCACCGAGTCGAGGCACTCGGCGAGGTAGTCCTGGACGTTGTACACAGGGACGATGACGCTGAAGCGGGGCACGGGGCCAGCGTAGTAGCCCAGGGGAGGGCTCCGGCCCCGGAGGTAGGATCAGGACGCACGTACGCACCGATCAAGTGCGGTCAGGCCCCCACCGGGCTGCCACGCTCCTTCCCGAGAAAGGCCTGCGTAGCCGATGGCTCCCCGCCTCTCCATCGTCGTTCCGATCTACAACGTCGAGCGTTACCTCGTCGAGTGCCTCGACTCGATCGCCGCCCAGTCCTTCACGGACTTCGAGTGCGTCATGGTCGACGACGGGTCGAAGGACGACAGCGCGGCGCTCGCCGAGGCGTACGCGGCCGAGGACTCCCGGTTCCGGCTGGTCCGCCAGGTGAACAAGGGACTCGGCGCGGCCCGCAACACGGGCATCCGGCACATCGACCCGGACTCCGAGTTCCTGTGCTTCGTGGACAGTGACGACTCGATGCCGCCGAGTGCGTACGAGCTGATGATCAACACGCTGGACGAGACTGGCTCGGACTTCTGCACCGGCAACGTGCTGCGCTTCCGGGCCGTGGGCTACTACCAGTCCGGCGGCCATGTGAAGCCGTTCAAGGAGACCCGGCTCAAGACCCACATCACCGAGATCCCGGCGCTGGTCACCGACCGCACCGCGTGGAACAAGGTGTACCGCCGCTCCTTCTTCGACGCGGCCGGCCTGCTCTACCCCGAGGGCATCCTGTACGAGGACGCACCGGTCAGCGTGCCGCACCACTACCTGGCCAAGAGCGTGGACGTGCTCTCCGAGCCGATCTACCACTGGCGCGAGCGCGAGGTCGGCGAGATGTCGATCACGCAGATGCGCACCAACCCCAAGGGCCTGGTCGACCGTGTCACCTCGGTGGAGCTGGTCCGCGGCTGGCTGAAGAAGCAGACCGAGCCGCGCTTCGCCCAGTACCTGCGCTCCTACGACGAGAACACCCTCGTCGAGGAGATCCCGATGTTCTTCTGGTCCGTCGTGGACGGCGACAAGGAGTACCGGGACGCCTACGTCCAGAGCGTCAGCCGGCTGCTCCGGGCGATCGGCCCCGAGCAGGTCCGCAAGCTGCGCGCGCCGCTGCGGCTGAAGTACCACCTGACCCTGGCGGGCCGGGTGGACGAGCTGGTCGAGCAGATCAAGTACGAGGGCGAGAGCGGCGGCGGCGTGCAGGCCCGCGGGCTGCTGCGCCCGTACGCGGACTACCCGTTCCTGCGCGGCGGCCGCAAGAGCGTGCCGGCCGGTGTGCTCAAGCTGGACAACTCGCTGGTCATGCGCAGCCGGCTGTACGAGAGCGCCTGGGTGGGCGGCAAGCTGCAGCTGAGCGGGCACGCGTACCCGGAGCAGCTGGGCGCGGCCTCCAAGCACGACATGGTCCGCACCCTGGTGCTGCGCGAGACCAAGGGCCGCCGGACGATCGCGGTGCCGATGAAGACCACGTACAGCCCCGAGGCCACCGCCAGCTGCAACCACGACCTGTACAACTGCGACTGGTCCGGCTTCACCGTCGCCGTAGACCCGAAGAAGCTCAAGCACCGCGGCCAGTGGAAGGACGGCCACTGGCGCTTCCTGGTGGCCGGCGCGGGCAAGGGCGGGGTCTACAAGGGCCGGGTCTCGGCCGGCTGGAGCGACACCGCGCAGTACGTGCCGGCGCACTGGGTCGAGCCGGACGTGCGGATCGCGCCGTGGGTCCGGGACAGCTTCCTCTACCTGCGGGTGGAGACGGTCAAGGCCCGGGTGACCGGCCTGACCGCGCACGCCGGCCGGGTCGAGGTCTCGGGTGCGGCCCGCTCCGGCCCGAGCTTCGCCGGGGCCCGGCTGCAGCTCACCCACCTCGAATCGGACCGCGAGGTGACCGTCCCGCTGGAACTGGGCGCGCCGGCCGGCTCGCTGCAGCCCTTCACCGCCTCCTTCGCGGCCGCCGAACTGACCGCCGTCCGCGAGGCCTGGGCCGAGCTGGACCCGGTGGCCTCCGAGCGCAGCCGCGACCGCTGGGACACCGCGCTGCTGCTGGCCGACGGCAGCGTCGTGGAGCTGGCCTGGGACGAGCGCAACGCGCCCGAGCGGCTGCACCTGCCGCTGAACCCGCAGGCCCCGGCGGGCAGCCGCCGGGCACTCTACGCCAAGCCCTCCCCCGGCGGGCACCTGCAGTTCTCCGACCAGGTGCTGCAGCCGCTGGTGGACGAGGTGTCCTCGCGCGGCGCCGACGGCTTCCTGCTCAGCGGCTCGTTCCCGCTGCCCGGCGCGCACCGCTGGGAGCTGGTGGTCCGTCACCACTGGCGCGAGGAGGAGCACGTCTACCCGGTGGAGATCTCGGACGGCCGGTTCCGCACCGCGCTGCCCACCGTGCCCACCGCCACCTACGCCGGCCGGGTGCCGCTCGCCAAGGGCACCTGGTCCGTCTTCTTCCGCCCGGTCGGAGCGGTCGAAGCACTGCCCGACGCCGCCGCGCTGGTCACCCCGGACTGCTTCGACGCGCTGCCGCTGGAGGTCGAGTCCCGCGGCAAGCGCATCGTGCTGGAGCGCCGCCACCACGACGGCCTGTCGCTGGAGTCGCACGGGGCGCTGCTGCCCGAGGAGCGGTCCGGCTACCGCCAGCGCCAGCTGCGCACCGTCGACTACCCGGCCGCCCGCCGGCTGCCGGTGCGCGACACGGTGCTGTACAACGCCGGCAACGGCAGCATGTACGCCGACTCGCCGCGGGCGGTCCACGAGGAGCTGGTCCGCCGGGGCCTGCCGCTGGAGCACCTGTGGGGCAGCGACGACCTGCAGGTGGAGCTGCCGCAGAGCGCGACGCCCGTCCGGCTGTGGAGCCCCGAGTGGTTCGAGGCGCTGGCCACCGCCAAGTACATCGTCACCGGCACCCACCTGCCCGACTTCTTCGTCCGCCGCCCCGGCCAGGTGGTCCTGCAGACCTGGCAGGGCACCCCGCTGAAGCAGGTCGGCCTGGACTTCGAGAAGGTCTGGTTCACCGACTCCAACTACCTCAAGGGCCTGGCCCGGGAGGTGCCGAACTGGAGCCTGCTGACGGCCGGCAACAGCTGGTCGGCCCCGGTGCTGCGGCGCGCCTTCGACTTCAAGGGCGAGATCCTGGAGAGCGGCTCGCCCCGGAACGACCGGCTGTTCGCCGTCGACCGGGAGAAGACCGCCGAGCAGGTCCGGGAGCGGCTCGGCCTGCCCGAGGGCAAGAAGGTCGTGCTGTACGCGCCGACCTGGCGCGAGGACCGGCGCCGTCCGCAGGGCGGCTACCAGATCGACCTGCGGATCGACCTGGCGGCGGCCAAGGCCGCGCTCGGCGACGACCAGGTGCTGCTGGTGCGCCGGCACAACGTGATGTGCGGTCAGATCCCGGGTGCCGGCAACGGCTACATCTGGGACGTCGGCAGCTACCCCGACATGGCGGAGCTGCTGCTGATCGCCGACGTCCTGGTGACCGACTACTCGGCGAGCGTGTTCGACTTCGCGTCGACCGGCAAGCCGATGCTCTTCTTCACCTACGACCTGGAGCACTACCGGGACAACCTGCGCGGTTTCAGCCTGGACTTCGAGGCGGAGGCGCCCGGCCCGCTGATCTCCACCTCCGAGGAGCTGGTCGCCGCGCTGGGCCGGACGGACGAGGTCGCGGCCGAGTACGCGGACAAGTACGCCGCGTTCCGAGAGGCGTACTGCGATCTGGACGACGGCAAGGCCGCCGCCCGGGTGGTCGACGCGATGCTCCGCACGGAGTAGCTTCCGCGAGCGGTCCACGAGGCGCCCGACACCACCGGTGTCGGGCGCCTCCGCGTTTCCGGGAGCCATTCGGGCGCTATTCGGCAATGGCCAGCCCGAACACCGGAACAATCCTCGAACCGGCGTTCCCGAAAATGAATTCCCAGGGAATTCGAAAAAGCGTGCAGTTGACCCGGATGCAATTTCTGGATGGGATATGGATTTCCATTCCGAAGGGCTCCCACCGCCATGCCTGTGCTCACCCGGATCGTCCTGCCGCACGCCGCCCCCCGGGTGACCACGGGGCGCCCCGCCGAGGACCGGGACGTGGCGTTCGGACTCTTACGCGCCCGCTGGCACGCCCGCGGCCTGGAGCTCACCGGCTTCGCCCGCCCGAACGGCCTGGACACCGGCCGCCCCGGCTCCGCCTGGACCTGGCTGACCCTGCGCCACGACAACGGCACCGAACCGCCCGTGCACCTGCGCTCCAGACCGCGCAGGATGCCCGAGATCACCGACGACAGCGCCCAGCCCGAGTACAACCACGACTGGTCGGGCTTCACCGCCCTGCTGGAGCCCGGCCGGCTGCGCCGCGAGGACCGCTGGCTGCTCGGCGACTGGCAGATCGAGACCACCCTCTTCACCCGCCCCCGCGCCACCCGGGTGCGCCGCCAGTACGGCGCCCTGGCCCCGCACTGGTGCGGCTCCGGCGAGTACCCGCCCGCCCGCTGGGTGGACCACGACGTCCGCCTCCAGCCGTACTTCGAGGACGACCGGCTGCGGCTGCGGCTGGAGCGCCCCGCCGTACGGATCACCCGGGCCGCCCGCACCGCCGGCGGCCTCGACCTGACCGGCGTCGCCGACTCCTGCCCCTTGGGCACCGTGCTGCGGCTGCGCCACCGGGAGAGCGACGCGGTGGTCGAGCAGCCGCTCACCCGCGCCGGCGACACCTTCACCACCCGCCTGCCGTACCGGCCGCTGACCGCCGCCGGGCGCGGCATCGGCGGACTGGAGCACTGGGACGCCGAACTGCTGCACCCCGACGGCGCCACCGCGCGGCTCTGCCTCGACGAACGCGGCGGCGCGGTGGCCGGCCAGCACCCGCTGCCCGGGGCGCCGGGCCGCGTGCTCTACCTCAAGCACCTCGCCGACGGCCGGCTCCAGGTCTGCGTCCAGCCCGCGGCCGGCCTGGTCGACCGGATCGCCGTCCGGCCCGACGGCTTCGAACTGTCCGGCCACTGCCCGGACCCGGCGGCGGACCGGCTGGAGCTGGTGCTGCGGCACTGCGGCACCGGGAACGAGGTCCGCGCCCCCGTCGAGACCGCCCCGGACGGCCGGTTCCGGGCCCGAGTGCCCGCCACCCGCACCGGCTCGGACGGCGTCGCACTGCCGCTGCGCAAGGGTATCTGGGAGGCCGCGCTGGAGCCGGGCGACGGCACCGGCCCGAGCCGCCCGCTGCTCGCCGCCCCCGCCGCGCTGCCCGCGCTGCCCGCCGCCGCCACGGCCGGCGGCAAGCAGGTCCTGCTGCAGCGCCGCTGGCACGACACCCTGCTGGTGGACTCCACCCCGGTGCTCACCGCCACCGAGCGCAGCGCCTGGACGCAGAGCCGCCAGCGCGCCGAGCACTACCCGGCCGCCCGCCGCGAGCCGCTGCGCGAGGCGGTCCTGTACGACGTGTTCGGCGGCCGCGGCTACGCCGACTCGCCGCGCGCGGTGCACGCCGAACTCGCGCGCCGCGGCGCGCCCTTGGAGCACCTGTGGGTGGTCGACGACGCCCAGGCCGCGGTGCCGGCCGGGATCACCCCGGTCCGGACCTGGAGCCCGGAGTGGTACCGGGCGCTGGCCACCTGCCGGTACCTGGTCGGCAACACCCACTTCCCGGAGTTCCTGGAGCGCCGCCCCGGCCAGGTCGTCGTGCAGACCTGGCACGGCTCGCTGCTGAAGCGGATCGCCCACGACGTCGAGAGCCCCTGGCTGGCCGACCACGGCTACCTGGCGGCGCTCGACCGGGAGACCCCGCAGTGGAGCCTGCTGCTCTCCCCCAGCCCGTTCGCCACCCCGATCCTGCGGCGCGCCTTCCGCTACGGGGGCGAGGTGCTGGAGTCCGGCTACCCCCGCAACGACCTGCTCGCCCGCCCGGACGGCCGGACCGCCGAGACCGTCCGCCGCCGGCTCGGCGTCCCCGACGGCAGGCGGATCGTGCTGTACGCGCCGACCTGGCGCGAGGACCAGCAGCGCGGCGACGGCGACGGCTTCCGGCTCGACCTGCGGCTGGACCTCGACCACGCCCGGCGGCTGCTCGGCGGTGACCACGTGCTGCTCGTCCGCCCGCACACCCACGTGCGCGAGCCGCTGCCCGGCGCCGGCGACGGCTTCCTGTACGACTGCGGGGACTACCCCGACCCGCAGGAACTGCTGCTGGTCGCGGACGTGCTGGTGACCGACTACTCGTCGATCATGTTCGACTTCGCGATCACCGGCCGCCCGATGTACTTCTTCACCTACGACCTGGAGCACTACCGCGACACCCTGCGCGGCTTCTACTTCGACTTCGAGTCGAACGCCCCCGGTCCCCTGGTGCCGACCTCGGCTGGACTGCTCGGCGCGCTGCGCGGACTCGCCGACGGCGGCGCCCGGCTGCCGCCCGGCTACACCGGGCGCTACCGGCGCTTCCAGGACGAGCACTGCGTCCTGGACGACGGCGGCGCGGCGCGGCGGGTGGTCGACCGGATGCTCGAACTGGGCCGGGCTGCAGGCTAGTTCGGGATCGGCTGGATCGGCTCCGGCAGCAGGGGCAGGGCCGGAAGGGGGCCCGTCAGGAGAACGAGTAGCCCCGCCAGGGCCGCCAGACCTCGTCCGCGTCGAAGCGGGACAGGCCGAAGCCCGGCACCGGGAAGGCGGCCCGGAAGCCGCGCGCCTGCTCGTACGCCTGGTCCAGCACGTCGTCCGGCAGCCCGTGCGCGACCGTCACGTGCGGGTGGTACGGGAACGCCAGCTCGCGGGCCAGCGGCCCGGAGCGGATGTCCGCCTCCAGCAGCCGGCACTCCTGCGCGCCCTCCTCGACCCGGACGAACACCACCGGGGAGACCGGGCGGAAGGTGCCGCTGCCGCGCAGCAGCATCCGGAACGGCCGGTGCGCGGCGGCCACCGCCGCCAGGTGCTCCTCGATCTTCGGCAGCGCCTCGGCCGGCACCTCGGTCGGCGGCAGCAGGGTGACGTGCGTCGGTATCGACCGGGCCAGCGGATCGCCGTGCCCGGCCCGGGCGTCCTGGATCGCCGCGCCGTACGGATCCGGGACGCTCACGGACACGCCGATGGTGACGACCTCCGGGAGGCCGCCACCACCGGGCGGGGGTGTGAGGGGAGTCACCGCTTGGCGGCCGGGAGGAAGCCGATCCGGTCGTACACCGTCTCCAGCGTCCGGGAGGCCACCTCACGGGCCTTCCACGCGCCGTTCGCCAGCACCCGGTCCAGCTCGGCCGGGTCGTCCAGGAAGGTGCGGGTGCGCTCCTGGAAGGGGGTGACCCACTCGGTGAACAGCTCGGCCAGCTCGGTCTTCAGGGCGCCGTACATCCTGCCCTCGAAGTGCTCGACCAGCTGGTCGACCGACTGGCCGCTGAGCGCCGAGTGGATGCGCAGCAGGTTGGAGACGCCCGGCTTCCCGTCCTCGTCGTAGGAGACGACGGTGCCGGTGTCGGTGACGGCGCTCTTGAACTTCTTGGCGCTCACCTTCGGCTCGTCCAGCAGGCTCACCAGGCCCTTGACCGAGGAGGCGGACTTGCTCATCTTCACGTCCGGGTCCTGCAGGTCCATGATCTTCGCCGTCTCCTTGAGGATGTACGGCTTGGGGATCGTGAAGCTCCGGCCGAAGCGGGTGTTGAAGCGCTCGCCGATGTCGCGGGTGATCTCCACGTGCTGGCGCTGGTCCTCGCCGACCGGGACGGCGTCCGCCTGGTAGAGCAGGATGTCCGCGATCTGGAGGATCGGGTAGGTGAACAGGCCGACCGTGGTGCTGTCGGAGCCGTACCGGGCGGACTTGTCCTTGAACTGGGTCATCCGGGCGGCCTCGCCGAAGCCGGTGAGGCAGTTCATCACCCAGGCGAGCTGCGCGTGTTCGGGCACGTGCGACTGGACGAACAGGGTGCAGTGGTCCGGGTCCAGGCCCGCGCCGAGCAGCTGGGCCGCGGAGATCCGGGTGTTCTCGCGCAGCGTCGCCGGGTCCTGAGGCACCGTGATCGCGTGCAGGTCGACGACCATGTAGAAGGCGTCGTTGTCCTTCTGCAGGTCGACCCACTGGCGCACCGCGCCCAGGTAGTTGCCGAGGTGGAACGAGCCGGAGGTTGGCTGGATGCCGGAGAGCACCCGGGGACGGTCCTTGGCCGGACCGGTGACCGCTGCGTTGACCATGCGGGCCATTGTTCCAGTTCCACCGGTCGCTCAGGAAACCTCCGCCCCCGGAGGTTCGGCCAGTGTGACCGCACTCACCCTCACCCGGGCGATCCGCCGGCCCTCGACCTTGGCCACCGTCAGCAGCACCCGGCCGCCGCCCTCCAGCGGGACGCGCACCTGGTCGCCGTCCCGGGGCAGCCGGCCGAGCGAGGCGACCAGGCAGCCGGCCACCGTCTCGTACGGGCCCTCGGGCAGGGTGACGCCGGTCTCCTCCGCGAAGTCGCCGAGGTTGAGCAGGCCGTCCAGTTCGATGCCGCCGCCGGCGAGGCGGCGGGTGGGGGCGGTCTCCGGCCGGTCGTACTCGTCCCGGATCTCGCCGATCACCTCCTCGACCAGGTCCTCCAGGGTGACGATCCCCGCGGTGCCGCCGTACTCGTCCACCACGATGGCCAGGTGGTGGCCCTCGCGGCGCATCTCGCCCATCGCCTCCAGCACCCGCTTGGTGCCGGGCAGCAGCTTCACCGGGCGGGACAGGTCGCGGACCTTGGCGGCCTGCTCGCCGCGCGCGCCGTACAGGTCGCGGACGTGGACGAAGCCGACCACCGCGTCGGCGCTGCCCTCGACCACCGGGTAACGCGAGTGCGGCGAGGTGTCGGCCTGCTGCCGTACGGCGGCCAGCGGGCGCTCGGCGTCCAGGAAGGTCACCTCGGTGCGCGGGACCATCACCTCGCGCAGCTGGCGCTCCCCGGCGGCGAACACATCGGCGATCAACGCCCGTTCGTCGCTCCCCAGTTCGGTGTTGGCGGCGACCAGGCCGCGCAGTTCCTCGGAGCTCATCGAGCCGCGGCCGGCCGCCGGGTCGCCGCCGAGGAGGCGGACCATCAGGTTGGTGGAGTGGCCGAGCAGCCAGATCACCGGGCGCAGCACGACCGACATCACGTCCACCACCGGGGCTGCGATGACGGCGATGGACTCGGCGCGCTGCAGGCCGATCCGCTTCGGGGTCAGCTCGCCGAGCACCAGCGAGGCGTAGCTGATCACCAGGGTGAGGCCGACCAGGGCGACCGCGTCGGCCGCGCCCTGGGCCAGGCCGGCCCGGACGAACAGCGGGGCGACCTTGCCGGACAGGGTGTCCGCCCCGAACGCGGCGGACAGGAAGCCCATGCAGGTCACGCCGACCTGGACGGCGGCCAGGAAGCGGTTCGGATCGGCGGCCAGGTGCGCGGCCCGAGCCGAACGCCGGGTGCCGTGTGCCTCCAGCGTCCGGATCTGGCCCTCGCGCAGCGAGATCAGCGAGATCTCGGCGACGTTGAACAGTCCGCCCAGCAGGATGAAGACGAGGACGAGCGCGGCGTCCCCGAGGGTTTCGTTCACAGCGGGCCAGTGTAGGGCGGCGGGTGCGGAGCGGGGCCGGACACGGCGGCGGCCCGCCGCTTCCCGGGGGAAGACGGCGGGCCGCCGGTGGGACCGTGCGGGGCGGGCTCAGATGAGGCCGAGCTCCTGGACCGCGTCGCGCTCCTCGGTCAGCTCCTTGACCGAGGCGTCGATGCGGGCACGCGAGAAGTCGGAGATCTCCAGGCCCTGGACGATCTCGAACCGGCCGTCCTTGGTGGTGACCGGGAAGGAGGAGATCAGGCCGGCCGGGACGCCGTAGGAGCCGTCGGAGACGACGCCCATGGAGGTCCAGTCGCCCTCGGCGGTGCCGTTGACCCAGGTGTACACGTGGTCGATGGCTGCGTTGGCGGCCGAGGCGGCCGAGGAGGCGCCGCGGGCCTCGATGATCGCCGCGCCGCGCTTGGCGACGGTCGGGATGAAGTCGTTCTCCAGCCAGGCCTGGTCGCTGCCGGCGGCCTCGAAGGCCGGCTTGCCGGCGGCCTCGGCCTGGAAGATGTCCGGGTACTGGGTCGCGGAGTGGTTACCCCAGATGGTGACGCGCTTGATGTCCGAGACCAGGGCGCCGGTCTTGGCGGACAGCTGGCCGACGGCGCGGTTGTGGTCCAGGCGGGTCATCGCGGTGAAGCGCTCGGCCGGGACGTCCGGGGCGTTGCGCTGGGCGATCAGGGCGTTGGTGTTGGCCGGGTTGCCGACGACCAGGACCTTGATGTCGTCCGCGGCGTGGTCGTTGATGGCCTTGCCCTGCGGGCGGAAGATGCCGCCGTTGGCCTGCAGCAGGTCGCCGCGCTCCATGCCGGCGGTGCGCGGACGGGCGCCGACCAGCAGCGCGACGTTGGCGCCGTCGAAGGCCTCGTTCGGGTTGTCGGTGATCGTGATGTCGCGCAGCAGCGGGAAGGCGCAGTCGACGAGCTCCATGGCGGTGCCCTCGGCGGCCTTGAGGCCCTGCGGGATCTCCAGGAGGCGCAGGTTCACCGGCACGTCGGCACCGAGCAGGTGGCCCGAGGCGATGCGGAAGAGCAGCGCGTAGCCGATCTGGCCGGCCGCTCCGGTGATGGTGACGTTGACGGGGGTGCGGGTCATTTCTACCTTCTCCAGCAGTTCGCCAGGCGCCCCAGGCACACCGGCACTGGAGCCGAGGATGGTCTCTCGACATCGAGAGACCGGCGTCAGGTTATCGCAAAGGGGAGCGTGTGCCGCGGCTTCCGGACTGGCTGATGCGTCACAACCGCACCGCGGCCCCCACCCGGCACCGGAACCCCGGGGGCCGGGTGGGGAGAGCCGATGGGCCGATCAGTGTTTGGGCCGGCCCATCAGCTGGCCGATGTTGTCGAGCAACGGGATCTGCAGCCACGGGTTCGGCTGCGCGACCAGGGTCAGCAGCACGATCGACGCACCCAGGAAGGTCAGCACGACCACGTCGGTGAAGCGGCTGCGCACCGCCAGCATCCCGACCTCGGGCAGCACCAGGCGCAGCACCGCGCCCAGCAGCACGCCGCCGCCGAGGATCAGCAGCCCGTACTTGAAGCCGTCCTTGAAGTCGGCGAACCACGTGACCGCGAGGCCGGCCCCGACCACCAGCAGGACCAGCGTTATCGGCCACTGCCGCACCGGCAGGGCGTGGTCGCGTCCGAGGGCCGCGGCCGAGCCCTCGGGCGGCAGGGTGCCGGTGGTCTTGACCGGCCTGCGCCGGGACCGCGCCGGTCGCGGTTCAGTCATGGTCGCCGTCCCCGGGGGTCAGATGCCGGCGCGGCGCTCGGCCGCCTCGACGATGTTGTTGAGCAGCATCGCGCGGGTCATCGGGCCCACGCCGCCGGGGTTCGGGGAGATCCAGCCGGCCACCTCGGCCACGCCCGGGTGGACGTCGCCGACGATCTTGCCCTCGCTGCGGCTGACGCCCACGTCCAGCACCGCCGCGCCCGGCTTGACGTCCTCCGGCTTGACCAGGTGCGGCACGCCGGCGGCGGCCACGATGATGTCGGCCTTGCGCAGGTGGGCGCTCAGGTCCCGGGTGCCGGTGTGGCACAGGGTCACCGTGGCGTTCTCGCTGCGGCGGGTCAGCAGCAGGCCGATCGAGCGGCCGACGGTGATGCCGCGGCCGACCACGACCACCTCGGCGCCGTCGATCTCGACGTCGTGGCGGCGGAGCAGCTCGACGATGCCCAGCGGGGTGCAGGGCAGCGGGCCGTCGATGCCGAGGGCGAGCCGGCCGAGCGAGGTCGGGTGCAGGCCGTCGGCGTCCTTGTCCGGGTCCATCAGCTCCAGGACCGGGTTCTGGTCCAGCCCCTTGGGCAGCGGCAGCTGGACGATGTAGCCGGTGCAGGTCGGGTCGGCGTTGAGCTCGCGGACGACGTTCTCGACGTCCTCCTGGCCGGCGGTGGCGGGCAGCTCGCGCTGGATCGAGGCGATGCCGACCTCGGCGCAGTCCTTGTGCTTCCCGTTGACGTACCAGCGGCTGCCCGGGTCGTCGCCGACCAGGACGGTGCCGAGGCCGGGCGTGACGCCCCTGGCCTTGAGGGCCGCCACGCGGGCGGCGAGTTCGGACTTGATCGCGGCGGCGGTGGCCTTGCCATCGAGAATCTGGGCAGTCATGGCCCCATTCTCCCGGATCGCGACCGGTCGCCGTACCACGGCGGCCGCGCCCCGCGCCCCGCGCCCCGCGACGCACGGCGGCCGGACACGCGATCGGACGGGCGGCCGGATGGGCCCGCAGGTCCGCCGCACGTTGCGGTTGCGCCACAGTCTTGGCCCGGCCCGTGGAACCGGCTGGACACGGCACGGCCGTCCGGATCACGATAAGCGGGCATTCCCGCCGCGACCGGCCCGGTGACGGGCCGACGGATCCTGCGGCGGGGCGTACCCGGGGGAAAGAGCCAGTGAGTCGACCACAGCAGACCGAGCGACCTGTCCGCCGCGGTGCCGTCCCGCCCGCGCCGTGCCCGTCGACGCTCCCACCGCTCCGGCGCTCACCACGCCGCTGAGCCGACGGCGCCCGTCACTGCCGCCGGGCTGTCACCCTGCTCCGCTACTGTCCCGTCCGGTCGGCGTTCCGACGCACCGACCGGCACCGGGCCGTCCGCCGTCCCGTCCCCGCGTCCCCGTAACTGCCCGGAGGCATCCATGAGTTACCCGCCCGACCCGAACAATCCGTACGGCCAGCCGCCGGCCGCCCCGGGCTACGGCTACCCGCAGCAGGCCCCGCCGCCGCAGCCCGCCGCGTACGGCTACCCGCAGGCCGCCCCGGCGTACGGCTACGCGCCGGCCGCGCCGCCGTCCATGCCGGGCCTGGTGACGACCGCCCGGGTGCTGCTGTTCATCGTCGGCGGTGTGCAGGCGATCCTGGCGATCATCTACGTGATCATCGGGGCTGCCGCGAAGGACGCCACCAACACCCTCAGCAGGACCAGCAGCAGCGACAACCCGTTCACCACGATGGGCAACGCCGCCGCCGGTGTCCTGATCGTGATCGCCGTCCTGTTCGGGCTGTTCGCCGCGCTCTCCATCACGCTCGGGGCCAAGTTCGGCAAGGGCGGCAACACCGTCCGGGTCATCACCATCGTGTACGGCTCGCTCGGCGGCCTCGTCGGTGTGCTGATCCTGCTGGGCGCCATCAGCGGCGGGACGGCCGTGGGCCTGGTCATGGCCTTCCTCTGGCTGGCGATCAGCGTCATCTGGATCACCGCCATGTGCGTCCGGGACGGCGTCAGCTGGTTCAACCGGCCGCGGTACTGACCCGACGGCACCACACGGCGAAGCGGCCCGGCTCCCTCCTCGGAGGGGGCCGGGCCGCTTCGTGCCACTCAGTGGAAGAAGTGGCGCGCGCCGGTGAGGTACATGGTCACGCCGGCCTCGGCGGCCGCCGCGACGACCTCCTCGTCGCGGATCGAACCGCCGGGCTGGACGATGGCCTTGACGCCCGCCGCGATCAGGATCGCCGGGCCGTCCGCGAACGGGAAGAAGGCGTCCGAGGCCGCGTACGCGCCCTTGGCCCGCTCGCCGGCCCGCTCGACCGCGAGCTTGCAGGAGTCGACCCGGTTGACCTGGCCCATGCCGACGCCGACCGAGGCGCCGTCCTTGGCCAGCAGGATCGCGTTGGACTTGACGGCCCGGCAGGCCCGCCAGGCGAAGGCCAGTTCGGCCAGTTCGGCGGCGGAGAGCGCCTCACCGGTGGCGAGCGTCCAGTTCGCCGGGTCGTCGCCCTCGGCGTGCACCCGGTCGGCGTCCTGCAGCAGCACGCCGCCGGAGATCGGGCGCACCTCCCGGCGGTTGGCCGGGGCCTCGGGGGCGACCAGCACCCGCAGGTTCTTCTTGCGGGTCAGCACCTCCAGGGCGCCCTCCTCGTAGCCGGGGGCCACGACGACCTCGGTGAAGATCGGGGCGATCTGCTCGGCCAGCGCGACGGTGACCGGGCGGTTGACCGCGATCACGCCGCCGTACGCGGAGACCGGGTCGCACTCGTGCGCCTTGCGGTGCGCCTCGGCCACGTCGGCGCCGGTCGCGATGCCGCACGGGTTGGCGTGCTTGATGATCGCGACGGCCGGCTCGGCGTGGTCGTGGGCGGCGCGGCGGGCGGCGTCGGTGTCGACGTAGTTGTTGTACGACATCTCCTTGCCGTGCAGCTGCTGCGCGCCGGCCAGGCCGCCCGTGCCGTCGCTGTACAGCGCGGCGCCCTGGTGCGGGTTCTCGCCGTAGCGCAGCACGTTCTGCCGCTCCCAGGTCGCGCCCAGGAAGGCGGGGAAGCCCGCGGCGGAGCCGCTGGTGTCCGCGGCGTCGCTCGGCGCGTAGCCGGCCTCGAACCAGGAGGCGACGGCCACGTCGTAGGCGGCGGTGTGGGCGAACGCGGCGCCGGCCAGGCGCTTGCGGGTGGCCAGGTCGAAGCCGCCGTCCCGGACGGCCTTCAGCACGTCGCCGTAGCGGGCCGGGTCGACCACGACGGCCACCGAGGGGTGGTTCTTCGCGGCGGCGCGGACCATGCTCGGGCCGCCGATGTCGATCTGCTCGACGCACTCGTCCGGGGTGGCGCCGGAGGCGACGGTGGCCTTGAACGGGTACAGGTTCACCACGACGAGGTCGAAGGGCTCGACGCCCAGCTCGGCCAGCTGCGCGCGGTGCGACTCCAGCCGCAGGTCGGCCAGCACGCCGGCGTGCACGCGGGGGTGCAGGGTCTTCACCCGGCCGTCGAGGCACTCCGGGAAGCCGGTCAGCTCGGACACCTCGGTCACCGGGACGCCGGCGGCGGCGATCCGGCCGGCGGTGGAACCGGTGGAGACGATGGCGACCCCGGCGGCGTGCAGGCCCTGGGCCAGCTCCTCCAGACCGGTCTTGTCGTACACGCTGATCAGCGCGCGACGGATCGGACGGATGTTCTCGGAGACAGGGGGCGTGGTGGAGCTCGCGCTCATGCCGGGATCCATACCTTTCGGTCCTCGATGCGGTGGCCCTCGCGGGCCAGCCGGCCCACGACGTCGACGAGCAGCTTGCGCTCGACAGTCTTGATGCGCTCGTGCAGCGCTTCGCCGCCATCGGCGTGGTCGGCGTCGACGACCTTGACGACGCCCTGCGCGATGATCGGCCCGGTGTCCACGCCGGCGTCGACCAGGTGGACGGTGCAGCCGGTGACCTTCACGCCGTACGCGAGCGCGTCGGTGACGCCGTGGGCGCCGGGGAAGGACGGCAGCAGTGCGGGGTGGGTGTTGACGATCCGTCCGGTGAAGGCGGCGATGAACTCGGGGCCGAGGATCTTCATGAAACCGGCCGTGACCACCAGGTCCGGCTCGTACGCGGCGACCGAGGCGGTCAGCGCGCGGTCCCAGGCGGCGCGGTCGGGGTGGTCCTTCACCCGGTGCACGAAGCTCGGCAGGCCGGCCTTGCCGGCGCGCTCCAGTCCGGCGATCCCGTCCCGGTCGGCGCCCACCGCGACGATCTCGGCGCCGTAGGCCGGATCCGCGACGGCGTCCACCAGTGCCTGCAGGTTGGTGCCGGAGCCGGAGACCAGCACCACCAGACGGGCCGGTCCGGGCGTGCGGGGCGGGAAGTGCTGGGCGGGGGCGGCGGCCACTGCGCGATTCTCCGTAGGTCGGGCGCCGTCCGCTGGTACGTCCACCGGCGGTGGGGCCACTACGAACGGCAGGTCGAGCATGGGGGGAACACCAGGAGAACCCGCCGCGACGCGGGCCCCGGGAACCGATGCGAGCTGCTGACCGTCACCACGATAACGGCTGGTCGAACGGCCTCCGAACCCTCCTGGCGGCGCTACGCGCGTAGTTGAGACGGGGATCTCCTCGGGCCCGCCGCACCGCCGTCGCACCGCCGCCGCACCCCGCGTCCCACCGCCGACCGGGCTCGGGCCCGGGCCGCCGGTGGGCCGGCGAACGGCTGCGGGATCATTGGAGGGCGCGGGAGTCCGCGACGACCGCGAGACCCCCGGCCGGGCTCCCCGAGTCCCGGCCGGATCCCGACCGAGTCCCGACCGACAAGGATTGGCTGAACCCATGAGCAGCGGCGACGACAACGGCGAGCGCAACCCCTTCGCGCCGCCGCCGGCGGATGCCCCGGACCAGCCGTGGCAGCCGCGCAGCCCCAGGCCCGGCGAGGGCCAGGGCGGCGTCGGCCAGGGGGGTACCGGCGGCCAGGGCGAGGAGCGCCCGCAGCTCCCGCCGCCGTGGGGCCCCGTCCCGGGCGACGGACGCCCCGGCCGGCGGCCGACGGCCCCGCAGCCGCCCCGGCTCGACCCCGCCGACCCGGCCCACCGCCGGGCCCGCAACGCCGCGCTCGCCGGGCTGTTCGCGCTGGTCTGCCTGTTCGCGGGGTTCCACTGGCTCGCGCTGCTCGTCGGGGTGCTCGGCATCGTCTGGGGCATCGGCGCCCTGCGGGCCCCGCGGCCCGCCCAGACCGCGGCCACCGCCGCCGGCCAGGTCCCCGGCGTCGCGGCGCCGAACCCGCTCACCCCGGCCGCGCTCGCCGGGATCCTCACCGGCGCGATGACCGTCGTGGTCGCCACCTCGGTGATCGGCCTGGGGTACCACTACCGCGAGTACGTCACCTGCGTGCAGGACTCGCTGACCGCCGTCGGCGCCGAGAACTGCGACCGGTACGCGCCCCAGTGGTACGTGGACTTCACCGGGAACACCGAGTAGCCGCCCGCACTGCCCCGTCAGTCGGCCGGACCCCCGACGTCCCGGCCCCGGCCCGCTAGGCCCGCTCGGCCCGCTCGGACAGCCGCAGCACGAGGGCGTGGGCACGGGCGCGCAGCCGCAGCGCACCCCGGCGCGCCTGCCCCGCGAGCCGGGCGTACGCGCCCTGGCTGTCCGCCGGGGTGAGCGCACCTTGCCGCGCCGGGGCGAGCCCGCGGTGCCGCACCAGCAGGGCGCCCGGGACGGCCACCAGCGCGAACCAGCCCGCCGCCGCCAGGCCCGTCCACCACGGCACCGGCCCCAGCCAGGCCATCCGCTCGCCCGCCAGCGCCCCGCCGGACAGCCAGCCCAGCAGCGCCGCCCCCGCCCCGACCGCCACCGCCGCCGCCAGGGCGGCCGTCACCGTCGCGGCGGCCGACCAGGGCTCCAACCGGTCCTCACCCCCACCCGCCGAGCCCCCACCCGCCAGGCCCTCCCCCGCCAGGCTCCCTCCGGCCGGACTCCGCAGACCAGCCCCCGCACGGCCCAGCAGCACCGCCGGCACCGCCCCCGCCAGCAGCGGCAGCGCCAGCGCCGCCAGCCGCCACCCGCCCGGGCCGTCGGCCGGCAGCAGGGCGAACAGCGGGAACTCCGGCACCGGGCCCAACGCCGTACCGCCCGGCGACACCACCGTCCCGGCCCCCACGGCGAACCCGGGGCCCAGCGCGTACGCCGCCCCCCACAGCACCGCGTTCGGCAGCAGCACCAGCGCGAGCAGCAGCAGGCCCAGCAGCGCGACGGGCCCGCGCCCGAGCAGCGTCATCCCCCGACCGCCGCCGGCCATCGCACCCAGCAGCGCCGACACCGCCACCAGCAGCCCGCCCGCCGCGACCAGCCCAGCCCCGCCCGCCAGCGCCGCGGCCCGCACCACCGGTGCGCCGCCCGCCGGCCGGTACGGCGGCGGGAGGCGGTCCAGCGCGGCGGCGACGGCCCCGTCGGCACCCGGGGACTCCGCCGAGCGGACTCCGGCGGCCGTCGCCAGGGCCGCCACCAGCGCCACCACCAGCACGTCCGGCAGCACCCGGCTGTGGAACAGCCCCGCGCCCGCGCAGTGCAGCGCCACCACGACGGCCACCGCGCAGTAACCCGCCCACACCGCGACCGGGCCGCCCCAGCGCGAGCGCAGCCCGCGCCGCGCCGCCACCCCGGCACCCGCCCGGTGGAGCCGGACCACGGCCAGGGCGCCGAGCAGCAGCGGAGTGACGGTCAGCGGAGCGTCCGCGGCGCCACGGAGCACCGGCGCGCCGTGCCCGAGCAGCCAGAGCACCCCCGCCAACCGGGTGGCAGCGGTGGCGCCGTCGTCCGCGTACGGCGTCACCACCCAGAGCCCGAGCACCGGCACCCCGACCACCGCCAGGCCGACCAGTGCCGCCCGCACACCCGCCAACAGGTCGGCCAGCGCGGGGCGTCCGCCCAATGCACCCGGCGTCTCCAGGATCGGACGGCCCATCAGCTGCGTCATGCGCCTCATGGTGCCAAGGCGACTCGCCATGCTCCGTGAAGCGGCAAACCGCCGCCGTGTCCCAGATTATTGGCTTATGCGCATTTTCAGACCCTGCCCCCAAGCCGCCGGCGCCCCGGCCCGGAGCGTCTGATGGCCACGCCGTCCACCGCCGCCGGCTCCGCCACCCCGAAGCGCCACCGAGCACCCGCCCGCGCCGACCACGACGCGACCCACCGGCCACGGAAACTGACCCCCCGTGAAGCCGAGGCCCTCGCCCACCTCGCGGCCGGCCACGACCTCCCGCACACCGCCGCCGCCCTCGGCGTCACCCGCGCCACGGCCCGCAGCTACCTGCAGCGCGCCATGAGGAAGCTCGGCGCGCCCACCGAGGCCGAGGCCGTCACCCTCGCCGCGGACACCCTGCCGAAGCCCCCGGCCGTCATCCGGACGAACTTCGCCGGCGTCACGCCGTCCTCCCTCGGGCCCGCCGTGGGCCCCGGCCGGTTCGCAGGGCCGCCCCCGGAAGGGTGGGGCGCCGCGGCAGAGAGACAACGCCCTTCCGCCGACGGCGGCCGTACCCACCCGGCCGAACCGGCACCGGGCGGATCCGACGCCGGAGACTACCGCCAGACGGCCGCCGCCGTTCACCCTGCGAGGGCAGTCGCCGCCCCGGAAGCCGGCGACACCCCGGCACAGCCGCCCCCGCCCGAGCCACCCGTGCGCACCGGGCGGCGTTCCGCCGCCGACCGGGGGCGCGAACAGGCGGCGCAGCCGAGCCACCCGGAGCGCGAAGCCCCGGCACCCACGCCCCCCGTGCCCGGCTTCCGGCCCTGGCCGCAGGCTCCCGCCGAACCCGGTACCGCAGACCCCGGCCACCGGCGCTCGGAGCCCGACCGTACGGCCGCCTCGGCGTGGCACTCGGCGGGCGCCGGACGCCCGGACGCGGGCCGTGCGGGCGGGGTGGAGCGTGGCGACGCGGCCGCGCGGGCAGGGGCCGCCACCACGGCCCAGGGGCCGCAACACCCCGCCGGCAGCGGGTCGGCGCCAGCGGCGCCGACGGCCCCGGGTTCCACCACGGCGAGCGCGAGGCAGCAGCCCGCAGGCACGGAAGGGCACGGCACCATGGCGCAGCGGGCTCCGGCCGCACCAGCCGCAGACGAGCCTCAGGAGTCGGCACCCCCGGCGCCCGCCGGCCGTCCGGCGGACAGCTTCGAGGAGCTGTACGAGACGGCGTACACCCGGCTGGTGCAGCAGGTGTTCCTGCTGACCACCTGCCGGCACCGGGCGGTGCACTGCGTGCGGCGGGCGTTCGGGGAGGCCCGGCGGGGGTGGCGGGCGGTGGCCGGTTCGGGGAACCCGGAGGGCTGGGTGCGGGTGCGGGCGTCCGAGCTGGCGCTGTCGCCGTGGCACCGCGGCGGGCCGCGGCGGACGCACGCGTGGAGCCTGCCGCACCGGCGGATCAAGGTGCGCCCCGCCGACGAGGCGCAGGCGGTGCTGCCGGACCACGACCGGCTGACCGACCGGGACCGGGCGCTGCTGAAGGCCCTCCGGCGGCTGTCCCGGCCGCAGCGGCGGGCACTGGTGCTGCACGACGGGCTGGGGCTGCCGGCGGCGGCGGTCGCGGTCGAGGTGGAGGCGACGCAGGCGGCGGCCGAGGGCCGGGTGTGGACGTCCCGGGTGGCGCTGGCCCAGTGGGTGCCAGACCTGGTCGGGCCGGATCCGGCGGCGCCGGGGTTCGCGGACGGGCTGAGCCGGCTGCTGCACCGGGCGGCGGTGCGCGGGTGCCCGGCGCCGCACCGCTCGCCGGTGCCACTGCTGCGCGCCCGGCACCGGCTGTGGACGGCGAGCCGGACGGGCGCGGCGGCACTGCTGACGGTGGCGGTGGGCGGGGCGGTGCTGGCGACGCTCTCGGGGGTCCGGCCGGCGGCGGTGTTCGGGCCGCCGGCCGCGCCCGCGCCCTCGCTCTGTCTGCCCCTCGCAGAGGAGGAGCCGGCGGTGCCGCTGCTGCCGGGCGGTGCGCCGAACGGCATCACCAGCCTGTGGTGCAGCCCGGCGCCGGGGCTGGAGGCGGTGCTGGTGGAGCCGCACGCCCAGGCGGCCGCCCAGTGGGCCCGGTGGGGGCTGCCGTCGGCGGCCCGGGGCGCGGAGGCCCCGCCGCCGCAGGGGCCGACGGTCTGCCGGATGTGGTCGCCGCTGCCGTGCGGCACGGGGCCGACGGCGCGCTGAAACGGCGAGCGCCCCCGCCCGGGAGGGGCGGGGGCGCTCGTCACGCGCGGGGCGGGATCAGGCCTGGGCGGCGATGATCTCGCGGGCCAGGCGGGCGGTCTCGGACGGCGTCTTGCCGACCTTGACACCGGCGGCCTCGAGGGCCTCCTGCTTCGCCTGGGCGGTGCCCGAGGAGCCGGAGACGATGGCGCCGGCGTGGCCCATCGTCTTGCCCTCGGGGGCGGTGAAGCCCGCGACGTAGCCGACGACCGGCTTGGTCACGTTCTCCTTGATGAAGGCCGCGGCGCGCTCCTCGGCGTCGCCACCGATCTCGCCGATCATGACGATGATCTCGGTCTCCGGGTCCTCCTGGAACGCCTTGAGGGCGTCGATGTGGGTGGTGCCGATGACCGGGTCACCGCCGATGCCCACGGCCGAGGAGAAGCCGATGTCGCGCAGCTCGTACATGAGCTGGTACGTCAGGGTGCCGGACTTCGAGACCAGGCCGATCTTGCCGGAGGTCGTGATGTCGGCCGGGATGATGCCGGCGTTCGACTGGCCGGGGCTGATCAGGCCGGGGCAGTTCGGGCCGATGATGCGGGTCTTGTTGCCCTTCGAACCGGCGTGCGCCCAGAAGGCGGCGGTGTCGTGCACCGGGACGCCCTCGGTGATGACGACGGCCAGGCCGATCTCGGCGTCGATCGCCTCGACCACGGCGGCCTTGGTGAACGCCGGCGGGACGAAGACGACGGTGACGTCGGCACCGGTCTTCTCCATCGCCTCGGCGACCGACCCGAAGACCGGGATCTCGGTGCCGTCGACGTCGACCGTGGTGCCGGCCTTGCGCGGGTTGACACCGCCGACGATCTGGGTGCCGGACGCGAGCATGCGGCGGGTGTGCTTCATGCCCTCGGAGCCGGTCATGCCCTGAACGATGACCTTGCTGTCCTTGGTAAGGAAGATAGCCATGGTGTGAAAGTCCCCTTCCTTACTTGTTGGCCAGCTCGGCGGCGCGGTCAGCGGCGCCGTCCATGGTGTCCACGCGCTGGACCAGCGGGTGGTTGGCGTCGTCGAGGATCTTGCGACCCAGCTCCGCGTTGTTGCCGTCCAGGCGGACGACCAGCGGCTTGGTCACGTTCTCGCCCTTGCCCGCGAGGAGCTCCAGGGCCTGCACGATGCCGTTGGCGACCGCGTCGCACGCGGTGATGCCGCCGAAGACGTTGACGAAGACCGACTTGACGTCGGGGTCGCCGAGGATGATCTCCAGGCCGTTGGCCATGACCTCGGCGGAGGCGCCGCCGCCGATGTCGAGGAAGTTGGCGGGCTTGACGCCGCCGTGCTTCTCACCGGCGTAGGCGACCACGTCGAGGGTGCTCATGACGAGGCCCGCGCCGTTGCCGATGATGCCGACCTGGCCGTCGAGCTTGACGTAGTTCAGGCCCTTGGCCTTGGCGGCGGCCTCCAGCGGGTTGGCCGCGGCCTTGTCCTCCAGGGCCTCGTGCCCGGGCTGGCGGAACTCGGCGTTCTCGTCCAGGGAGACCTTGCCGTCGAGCGCGATGATCTTGCCGTCACCGGACTTGATCAGCGGGTTGACCTCGACGAGGAGGGCGTCCTCCTTGATGAAGACGGTCCACAGCTTCTGCAGGACGTCGGCGACCTGGTCGGCGACCTCGGCCGGGAACTTCGCCGCGGCGACGATCTCGGCGGCCTTCTCCGGGGTGCAGCCCTCGTTGGCGTCGACCGGGATCTTGGCGAGCGCGTCGGGGTTCTGCTCGGCGACGACCTCGATCTCCACGCCGCCCTCGACGCTGGCCATGGCCAGGAAGGTGCGGTTGGTGCGGTCCAGCAGGAACGAGACGTAGTACTCGTCCTTGATGTCCGCGGTCTGGGCCAGCATCACCTTGTGAACGGTGTGGCCCTTGATGTCCATGCCGAGGATCTGCCCGGCCTTGGCGACGGCGTCCGCCGGGTCGGCGGCGAGCTTGACGCCACCGGCCTTGCCTCGGCCGCCCACCTTCACCTGAGCCTTGACGACGGCGCGGCCGCCGAAGCGCTCCGCGATGGCGGCAGCGTCTGCGGCGGTCTCGATGACATCGCCGTCAAGCACGGGCACACCGTGCTTGGCGAAGAGGTCCCTCGCCTGGTACTCGAACAGGTCCACGTGTTTGTCCTTGTTCGTGGTCGCGGATTGTGTCTCTACGAGCGTGCCACGGCAGGATCTTCGCTGCGGGTCGTCGGGGCGGTGCGGGTACGCAGAGGTACGGCCTTGCGGCCCACACAGCCACGGGCGCACACGTCAATCAACACGCGCGTCACGTCCGTCTGGCAGGTTATCCCCGTGGGACGGGCCTGTTCCGCCCGGGGCCTGCCCGTCGTGGGTGAGAACCGTCACAGACAGCCTGAATCGCCTGGGCGGACGCCCGGTCCACCGCTCGGACGGATTCGCACGTCCGGGTGAATCCGTCACGCGCCCTGGCCGGGCACCGCGACGGGGCGCTTCTCGAGGGCCGCGGCCATGATCCCGGGAAAGGCGTCCGGGGTGCAGGCGAAGGCCGGCGCGCCGAGGGCGGCCAGCGCGGCGGCGTGCGCGTGGTCGTAGGCGGGCGCACCTTCGTCGGAGAGCGCGAGCAGCGCGACGAACTGGACCCCGGCCGCCTTCATCGCGGCGACCCGCCTGAGCATGCCGTCCCGGACGCCGCCCTCGTACAGGTCGCTGATCAGCACCACGACGGTCTCGGCCGGGCGGGTGATCCTCGACTGGCAGTAGGCGAGCGCGCGGTTGATGTCGGTGCCGCCGCCGAGCCGGGTGGCGAACAGGACGTCCACCGGGTCCGCGAGCTGCTCGGTGAGGTCGACCACCGAGGTGTCGAAGACGACCAGCCGGGTGTCCAGGGTGCGCATCGAGGCGAGCACCGCGCCGAAGACCGCCGAGTGCACGACCGACGGGGCCATCGAACCGGACTGGTCGATGCAGAGGATCACCTCCTTCCGCACGGCGCTCCGGGCGCGGGCGTGGCCGACCAGCCGCTCGGGGACGACGGTGCCGTGGTCGGGCAGGAAGTTCCTCAGGTTGGCCCGGATCGTCCGGTCCCAGTCGATGTCCCGGTGCCGCGGCCGGTTGACCTTGGCACTGCGGTCGAGGGCGCCGCCGAGGGTGGCCCGGGTGCGGTCGGCGAACCGGCGCTCCAGGTCGGCGACGACCTTGCCGACCACGGCCCGGGCGGTCTCCCGGGTGGTCTCGGGCAGCGCGTGCTTGAGCGAGAGCAGGGTGGCGACCAGGTGGACGTCCGGCTCGACGGCCTCCAGCATCTCCGGCTCCAGCAGCAGCCGGTCCAGGCCGAGCCGGGTGATCGCGTCCTGCTGCATCAGCTGGACCACGCTGGACGGGAAGTACTCGCGGATGTCGCCCAGCCAGCGGGCCACCTGCGGGGCCGAACCGCCCAGCCCGGCGCTTCGGCGGCCGCCGCGGGCCGCCCGGGCGCCCTCGTCGGGCGCGCCACGGTAGAGCGCGGCGAGCGCGCCGTCCATCGCGGCGTCCCGGCCGCGCAGGGGGCAGCCGGTGCCTTCGGCCTCGCCGCCGAGCACCAGCCGCCAGCGGCGCAGCCGTTCGTCGGTCGTGGGCGCTGCCATCTCGTCCTCCTCCTGTGGTCGGGGTACTGCGGTGGCGGGTGCGGCGGTGGTCGGGGGCGGCGGCGATGGGTGCGGCGGTGTCACGGCCGGCGGGCGGTCAGGTGTCGCGGCCGGCGGCCTGCCGGGGGATCGTCGGGCGGACGCCCAGCAGCACGGCCACCACCGGGACGGCGGCATCGGCGCGGGCCCGGTCCAGCTCGCCCGCCGGGGCGCGGTCCGCCGGGGGCTGATCGAGCGGGCCGGCCGCCACCCGGCTGCCGATGGTGGTGCGCACACCCGCCTCCAGCCCGGCGAAGGTGCGGCGCAGCAGCGGCAGGACGTCGGTGAAGACCTCCCCGCTCACGCCGGTCAGCCACTCGTCCAGCAGGGCGAGCAGTCGGGGGTCGTGCAGCAGCAGGGCGCCGCCGCCGGCCAGGAAGCCCTCGACCCAACCGGCCGCGTCCGCCGGGGCGGCGGCGACGGACAGGACCAGTCGCAGCCGACGGCCGGCCTCCTCGGAGTCGAGCCGACCGTCGTCCAGCAGCAGGCGGACGGCCCGGCCGCGGAGCAGGCCGGGGGCGCCGGTGGCCCGCCCGCCGGACGGCTCGCGGGCGGCGAGGGAGCGCAGGGCGGCGGCCCAGCGTCCGGCCAGGCCGTTCGTGCCGTCGGGCCCCGCTGCCGCGCCAGGGGCGAGTGTCGTGCCGGCGGCCCGGGGACCGGCGGAGCCCAGCAGGCCGATCGCGCCGTGCACCTCGTCGAGGCGGCCGCGCATCGCCGCCGCGCTCTCGGCGTCCAGTCCGACGCAGGCGGGCGGCAGCCCGACGCAGACCCGCTCGGCGAGGCCCGCCGCCGCCTCGGCGAGCGCACCGTGGTCGGTGCCGCGCACGTCGCCGTAGCGCAGCGCGCGGACCAGCGCGGGCAGCGCGCCCGCCAGGTGCGCGACGTCGGTGTCCAGGGCCGCGCAGTCGGCGAGCACCCGCATCACGGCGGGCAGCGCGCCGGACAGCCCGGCCAGCAGGCAGGTCTCCACCAGGCCGGTCAGCTCGGCGAGTTCGACGGCGGCGCGGGCGGTGCCGACCGCCTTGCCGGTGGCCGCCGCCTCGACCGTGGTGCCCCACTGGGCGGCCTCGGCGATCCGGACCGCGAACTCGGGCTGCCAGCACAGCCGCCAGCTCTCCCGGAACGTCCCGGTCGAGTTGACCGAGGAGCGGGCGGGCACGCCCCAGTCCACGCCCAGCAGCCGCAGCCGGTGCAGCAGCCGCGAGCGGCCCGCGTCGGTCTCCCTGCGCAGATCGAGGTCGACGTCCTTCGGCGCGGCCTCGGGCTTGAGCCGCAGCGCGCGCTGCAGCCGGACGAGGTCGCGCTGCAGCGGCACCGCCGGTGCGGCGTCCGGGACCTCGCCGAGCTCGTCGCCGACCACCAGGCGGTCGCGGACGAGCTCCAGGGCGACGTCCGAGCCCTCGCAGAGCACCGCGCGCACGGCGTCCAGGGTCTCGGTCAGCCCGGCGAGCGGGCGGCCGCGCAGCACCGCGAGGGCCTCGGCGAGCCGGACCGCCTCGATGACGTGCGCGGAGGAGACCGGGTGGTCCTCGGCGCGCAGGAGCTCGGCGGCCCGGGTGAGCCAGCGCGGCACCGGGTCGCCGTCGGTGGTGAACAGGTGGTGGTACCAGCCGGGCGAGCGCACGCCCGCGCCGTAGCCGCTGGACTGGGCGAGGCGCCGGTGCGTCCACGGCACCCAGGTGATGTCCGTCCGCACCTTCTTCGGCAGTCCGGCGAGCAGCTCCCGGTCGTGCGCGACGGTGGGCATCGTCGCCAGCGCGGGGACGTGGAAGGCCCCGCAGACGACGGCGATCCGGCGGTGCCCGGCGCGCCGGGCGGCGCGGATCTGCCGGCGCATGTACGCCTCGCGCAGCAGGTCCCGGCGGGACTCCCCGAGGCCCTCGGCGCGCAGCGCGCCCATCGCCTCGGCGACGGCGGCGAACGGCGCCAGCGCGTCGGTGCCGGGTGCGCGGTGCTCGACCACGTCCTCCCACCAGCGCTCCGCGTCGTCGTGCCCGGCCGCCTCGGCGAGCAGCGCCAGCGGGTCGGCGGGCCGTTCGCCGAAGTCGTCGGTGTCGCCGGAGTCGGGGCCGGGGGTGGCCTCGGGGCCGGGCGCGAAGCAGTACCCGGCGGGCAGGTCGATGAAGCGGACCGGCAGGTCGTGGTCCACGGCGTGGCGGATCGCCACCCACTCCGGGGAGAACTCGGCGTACGGCCAGAAGGCGGCCTTCGCAGGGTCGTCCACGGCGTGGGCGAGCAGCGCGACCGGCGGCACCAGGTCCTTCCCGGCCGCCAGGTGGACGATCCCGTCGGCCTCCGGCGGCCCCTCGATCAGCACCGCGTCCGGCCGCCACTGCGCCAGCGCGGCGGCCACCGCCCGGGCCGAGCCGGGGCCGTGGTGGCGGATGCCGAGGAGGGCGACCTCGGCAGTGGTCATGCCGTCACCTCGCGGGCGGCCCGGTAGAAGTCCTTCCAGCCGTCGCGTTCGCGCACCACCCCTTCGACGTACTCGCGCCAGACCGCCTGGTCGGCCACCGGGTCGCGGACGACGGCGCCGAGGATGCCGGCCGTCACGTCGCCGGCGCGCAGCACGCCGTCGCCGAAGTGGGTGGCCAGGGCGAGGCCGTTGGTCACCACCGAGATCGCCTCGGCGGTGGAGAGGGTGCCGCTCGGGGTCTTGACCTTCGTCCGGCCGTCCACGGTGATCCCGGCCCGTAGCTCGCGGAAGACGGTGACCACCCGCCTGATCTCCTCCGCCCCGCCGGGCAGTTCGGCCAGTTCGAGGGAGCGGCCGAGCTGCCCGACCCGGCGGGTGACGATGTCGACCTCCTCCTCCAGGGAGGCCGGCAGCGGCAGCACCACGGTGTTGAAGCGGCGGCGCAGGGCGCTGGACAGCTCGTTGACGCCGCGGTCGCGGTCGTTGGCGGTGGCGATCACGTTGAAGCCGCGCACCGCCTGCGTCTCGGCGCCCAACTCCGGTATCGGAAGCGTCTTCTCGGACAGGATGGTGATCAGACCGTCCTGCACGTCGGCCGGGATGCGGGTCAGCTCCTCGACCCGGGCGAGCTTGCCGTCGGCCATCGCCCGCATCAGCGGCGAGGGCACCAGGGCGTCCCGGCTCGGGCCGTCGGTCAGCAGCCGGGCGTAGTTCCAGCCGTACCGGACGGCCTCCTCGGGGGTGCCGGCGGTGCCCTGCACCAGCATCGTGGAGTCACCGCTGATCGCGGCGGCCAGGTGCTCGGACACCCAGGTCTTCGCGGTGCCGGGCACGCCGAGCAGCAGCAGCGCACGGTCCGTCGCCAGGGTCGTCACGGCGACCTCGACCACCCGGCGCGGGCCGATGTACTTCGGGGTGATCCGGGTGCCGTCGGCCAGTTCGCCGCCGAGCAGGTACGTCGCCACGGCCCACGGCGAGAGCTTCCAGCGCTCGGGGCGCGGACGGTCGTCCTGCGCGGCCAGCGCGGCCAGTTCACCGGCGAAGGCGTCCTCGGCGTGCTGCCGCAGTACGTCGGTCATGGGGCTCCTTCGGGTCGGCCGCCCGGGTACGCGGGTGCCCCGGCGGCAGGGTGATCGGGGGGGAGCCAGGCCAGCGTCCCGGCCTGCGGGAACCACCCTGCACCGGGCCACTGACATCAGCCGCCGACCTCGAAGGGGCTCCGGACGGGGCTCCGGAAGCGCTCCGGGAAGTGCTCCGGATCCGGGCGCCGGCCGGGCCTCCGGACGGACAGTCAGCCACTGTCAGTGCCGCCGCCTACGGTCGGTCGCATGGAGGAACGCTGGAGCACCGAACACGTCCTGTCCCTGGCCCCTGACGCCTCGTCGCGGAAGGCGGCGGGCGCGTTCTCCTCGCCCGCGCCGTGGTCGGGCGCGGGCACCGACGGCACCGCGCTGTGGGGCGAGTGCGAGGGCAGCGGCCGCACGCCGTACCGCACCGTGGTCGAACTCGCCACGCCCGCCTACCGGTGCAGCTGCCCCAGCCGGAAGTTCCCGTGCAAGCACGCGCTCGGGCTCCTCCTGCTGTGGAGCGGCTCCCCGGAGGCCGTCCCGGCCGCCGAGCCCGCCGACTGGGCGGCCGACTGGCTCGCGGGCCGCCAGGAGCGCGCCGAGCAGCGGGCGGCGGCCCCGGCGGATCCGGACGCCGCCCGCCGCCGGGCCGAGAAGCGCCGCGCCCGGGTCGCGGCCGGCGCGGCCGAGCTGCGGCTGCGGCTGGCCGACCGGATCCGGCACGGCCTGGCCGACCGGTCCACCGCCGGGCCCTGGGAGGAGGTCGCCGCCCGGATGGTCGACGCGCAGGCGCCCGGCCTGGCCACCCGCGTACGGGAGTTGGACGCCGTCCCGCAGGAGCGGCTGCTGGAGGAGTACGCGATGCTCCACCTGCTCGCCACCGCCGCCACCCGGCTCGACGAGCTGCCCCCCGACCTGGCCGCGACCGTCCGCACCCGGGTCGGCTACACCGTGGAGGCCGCCGAGGTGCTGGCCGGCCCGACCGTCCGCGACCGCTGGCTGGTGCTCGGCAGCCGGACCCTGCCCATGGCGGGGGGCTCCGACGAGCGGCTCACCACCCGCCGGGTCTGGCTGCGCGGCGCCAAGACCGGCCGGCCGGCCCTGCTGCTCGCCTTCGGCCGCCCGGGCCAGGCCCCCGACCTCGCCCTGCCCACCGGCCACCTGCTGGAGGCCGAACTCGCCTACCACCCCGGCGCCCGCCCGCTGCGCGCCACGCTCGGCACCCGCTACGGCGCCCCCGCGGCGGGCCCGGCCGCCCCGCCCGCCGGGCTCACCGTCGCCGAGGCGGTGGCCGGTTACGGCACGGCCGTCGCCGACGACCCGTGGCTGGAGCACTGGCCGACGGTGCTCACCGGCGTCGTCCCGGTCCGCACCCCGGACGGCTGGTACCTGACGGACGGCCACCACACCGTGCCGGTCCGCGCCTCGGCCGTCCCGGAGACGGCGCTGTGGCGGCTGGCCGCGGTCTCGGCCGGCCGCCCGCTGACGCTCTTCGGCGAGTACGGCCATCAGGGCTTCGCCCCGGTCACCGCCTGGCCCGCCGGCCGGCGCCCGGTCGGCCTCACCAACGCTTAGGAGCACGGAGAATGACGACGACCACGCAGGACCCGTGGGAGAGCCTGCACACCAGCGCCCTGCTCGGCACCGACCGCCGCCCGCTCCCGGCCTCCGCCCTGCCGCTCGCCGACGCCGTGGACCACCAGGCCGACCCGGCCACCGCCCTGCTGGAGCTGGCCGCCCTCGCCACCGTCCGCCGCCGGGCCGGCGCGCTGCCCGTACCGGCCGCCGGGCCGCCCGGCCCGCCCGCGCCGGAGGACCCGCGCCCGGAGCTGCCCGAGCCGGCCGGCCGCCGACTGGCCGTCCTGCTGGCAGGCCGGACGGGCGGCAGCGCCGGCGGCACCCTGGCCAACCTGGCCGAGCTGCTGCCGCAGTGGCTCGCCGCCGCCCGGGCCCGGGGCCTGCGGCCGCCCGCCGCGCTGATACCCGGCCTGCTCGACGCCGCCCGCGCACGCGGCGAACTGCGCTCCGACGCGGTCGCGTTGGCCGGCCCGACGGGCCGCTGGCTGGCCGAGCGGAACCCCGACTGGCGGTTCGTCCTGCGCACCACCACCGAGCAGCCGGTGGGCCGGCCCGACGACCCCGCCGCCCACCACCTGTGGCACGAGGGCCTGTTCGCCGAGCGCGTCACCCACCTCACGCTGCTGCGCCGCAGCGACCCGGCCACCGGCCTGGAGCTGCTGCGGAGCACCTGGTCCACCGAGCGCGCCGAGGACCGCCTGCTCTTCCTGGACGCCCTCCAGGACGGCCTCTCCCCCGCCGACGAGCCGTTCCTGGAGGCCGCCCTCGGCGACCGCAGCAAGAACGTCCGCGCCACCGCCGCCGAACTGCTCTCCACCCTGCCCGGCTCCGCGCTGGCCCACCGCATGGCCGAGCGGGCGCTGGCCGCCGTCCGCCTCGCCGAGGCCGGCACCCACCTGCTGGTGAGCCCGCCCGCCGAGTGCGACGCCCGGATGCAGCGCGACGGCATCGCGCCCACGTCGCCCACCGGGCGCGGTGAACGGGCCTGGTGGTTCGGCGAGGTGGTGGCCGCGGCGCCGCTCTCGGTCTGGCCGAGGAGCACCGGTCTGACGCCCGGGCAGCTGCTCGCCCTGCGGGTCGGCGACAGCATCGACGAGACCAGCAGCAGCTGGGCCGACGACCTGCGGGAGGCCTGGGCGCGCGCCGCCGTCCGCCAGCACGACGCCGACTGGGCCCGGGCGCTGCTCGGGCCGGCCCCGGTGCCGCCGGTCCGCGGCGCCGGCCGGGCCCGCGCCGCGCGGGCCACCGGCGCCCCGGCCAAGCTGCTGGCCGTCCTCCCGCCCGAGGAGCGGGCGGCCTGGACGGCCGCGTTCATCGAGGTGCACGGACTGGGGGAGGCCTTCCAGCTGCTCGGTGCCTGCGCCACGCCGTGGACACCGCCGCTGTCCACCGCCGTGGTGGCGGCGCTGGCCCGGGCCGCCACCTCCGGCGCGTACCCGTGGAGCCACAGCGGGGTGCTCGGGATGACGGAGCGCGCGCTCGCCCCGGAGACGGCCGCCGCGGTGGAGGAGCTGGCCGCCGGGGCCGCCCCGGACTCCGCCTGGGCGGAGACCTTCGCCCGGCTGGCCGGCACCCTGCGCTTCCGGGCCGCGATGCTAGCGGAGCTCGCGGGCTGACCTGCGGCTCCGCCGGGCCGGCCGGCCGCCGCGAGCTCCAGGTCGGGGCGCCCCCGGAAACGGCAGGGCGGCGCGGCCCCGAATCGGCAACGCGGCCCGGCTCCGGAAACGGCAGGGCGGGCCGGCCCCCGAGGACCGGCCCGCCCGTCGTACCGGAGGTCAGCTCGCCCGGAGGTTGGCCTCGACCCAGGCGACCACGTCCCGGGTGGGCGTGCCCGGGGTGAAGATGTCCGCGACGCCCATCGCCTTGAGCTCGGCGATGTCCTCCTCGGGGATGATCCCCCCGCAGAAGACCTTGATGTCCTCGGCGTCGCGCTCCTTCAGCAGTTCCAGTACCCGCGCGCACAGCGTCATGTGGGCGCCGGAGAGGATCGACAGCCCGATGCCGTCCGCGTCCTCCTGGATCGCGGTGTCGACGACCTGCTCGGGCGTCTGGTGCAGCCCGGTGTAGATGACCTCCATACCGGCATCGCGCAGGGCGCGCGCAATGACCTTGGCGCCACGGTCGTGACCGTCGAGCCCCGGCTTGGCGACCACCACACGGATCGGCCCCGACACACCCATCACTGCCTCCTGGACCTCGTCGTCCACCAGCCGACCGGGCCTTGGGGGCCACGGGCGCGGTTAACGGTCAATAACAACCTGAGGGGAGGTTAGCGCCACCCGGCCCCGTTGGCCGCGCCCCCTCCCAAGAGGAGGGCAAAGTCACAGCTCCGGGCCTTGCTACCGGCGGGTATAACCGTCCGGCCCGCAACCTGCGCACAGACCGCCCGGCCGACCCCTTGACAACCGGAGGTTTTTCCTGGGCGTCGGCCTTGCGGCTACAGTCACGGCTGTTTCCCCCTCGCCCGACGACGTGCCCGAGGCCCACCGAGGAGGCAGCCCCCGATGGCTCCCGAAGCAGCCGCCCGTCCGACCCGTGCGCAACTGCGCCTGGCCGCCCGTGAGCAGTCCCGCGCCCAGCGCCGCGGCGCCGCCAAGGCGGCCACCCGGACGGCACTGCTGCGGGTCGCGCTCCCGTCGGTGGCCGCGCTCGGGGTCGCCGCGGCGGCGGCGATCACGGTCCACGGGGAGGCCGACCAGCAGCACGCCCTGGCCGCCGGACGGGTGCCGCCGCAATCCGCGGGCGCCCCGGACGACGCGGCCGCCAAGGCGGCCCAGCAGGCGGCCGCGGCCGGCGGCCAGGGCCAGGCCTCCCGTGGCGACGCCCGTCAGCCGCTGGCCGGCGCGCAGCCCGCCGACGCCCCGACCGGGCCGCCCGGCACCGAGCAGGCCCCGGCGCCGGCCAGGCCCGCGGTGGTCATGCCGGTCGCGCAGCACGGCCTCGGCGAGTTGTTCGGCGCGGCCGGCACCCACTGGGCCAAGCGCCACACCGGCATCGACTTCCCGGTGGACGGCGGCTCCCAGGTCATGGCCGTCGCCGACGGCACGATCCGCACCCAGTGGAACCCGTTCTACGGCTACATGTCGATACTCAAGATGTCCGACGGCACCGAGGCCTGGTACTGCCACCTGCGGGGGTACAAGATCCGCAAGGGGCCGGTGAAGCAGGGCGACGTGATCGCCTTCGTCGGCAGCAGCGGCAACAGCACCGGACCGCACCTGCACTTCGAGATCCGGCCCGCCGACGGCAGCGGGCCGGTCGACCCGCTGCCGTGGTTCCTCTCGAACGGGCTCGACCCGCGCTGACGCCCCGCTACAGCTTCTCGACCGGCGCGTAGCGCAGCACCAGCCACTTGCGGCCGGTCGCGCCGAAGTCCACCTCGGCCTGGGCGTCGTGGCCGGCACCCTTCATGCCCACCACCGTGCCCAGCCCGAAGCTGTCGTGGGTGACCCGGTCCCCCATCGCGAGGGAGACGACCTCGCGCTCCACGACCTTGCCGCCGCGCCGCGCGGACTGCCCCCAGCCCGCCTTCGGCGAGGCCGCCGCAGCCGAGGAGGAACGCGAACTCCCGCCCCCGGACGAGGACTTGCCCCAGGACGAGCCCGAGGAGAAGCCGCGCTGGACCGGCGCCTGCGCCGCGCCCCTGCGCTTCCACTCCACCAGCGCCTCCGGGATCTCCTCCAGGAACCGCGAGGCCGGGTTGTAGGCCGGCTGCCCCCAGGCGCTGCGCAGCACCGAGCGGGTCAGGTAGAGCCGTCGGCGCGCCCGGGTGAGGCCGACGTACGCGAGCCGGCGCTCCTCCTCCAGCTCCTTGACCTGGTTGAGCGCCCGCATGTGCGGGAAGATCCCGTCCTCCATGCCGGTCAGGAAGACGACCGGGAACTCCAGGCCCTTGGCGGTGTGCAGGGTCATCATCGTGATGACGCCCTGGCCCTCCTCGTCGTCGTCCGGCAGCTGGTCGGAGTCGGCGACCAGCGCGACCCGCTCCAGGAAGTCGGCCAGCGAGCCGACCGGCGGCGTGCCCTCCTCCCCGGCGTCCGGGCGCTCGCCCGGGTCCTGCTCGTACTCGAGGGCGACGGAGGCGAGCTCCTGCAGGTTCTCCACCCGGGTCTCGTCCTGCGGGTCGGTGGAGGCCTGGAGTTCGGCGAGGTAGCCGGTCTCCTCCAGGACGGCCTCCAGCACCGCCGCCGGGCCCGCGCCCGACTCGACCACCTGGCGCAGCCCGGCCATCAGGGTGTTGAACTTCTTCACCGCGTTGGCCGAGCGCGCGGCCATCCCGTACGCCTCGTCCACCCGCCGCAGCGCCTGGGCGAAGGAGATCCGCTCCCGCGCGGCGAGCGCGTCGACCATCGCCTCGGCCCGCTCGCCGATGCCGCGCTTGGGCACGTTGAGGATCCGGCGCAGCGGCACGGTGTCCTCCGGGTTGGAGAGCACCCGCAGGTACGCCAGGACGTCCCGGACCTCCTTGCGCTCGTAGAAGCGCACCCCGCCGACCACCTTGTACGGCAGGCCGACCCGGATGAACACCTCCTCGAACACCCGGGACTGCGCGTTGGTCCGGTAGAAGATCGCGACGTCGCCGGGCTTGGCCTCGCCCTGGTCGGTGAGCCGGTCGATCTCGTCGGCGATGAACTGCGCCTCGCCGTGCTCGTCGTCCGCGACGTAGCCGATGACCTTCTCGCCGTGGTCCCCGGCCGTCCAGAGCTTCTTCGCGCGGCGGTTGGCGTTGCGCTCGATGACGGCGTTGGCCGCGCTGAGGATGGTCTGGGTGGAGCGGTAGTTCTGCTCCAGCAGGATCGTGGTCGCGTTCGGGTAGTCCTCCTCGAACTGGAGGATGTTGCGGATCGTCGCGCCGCGGAAGGCGTAGATCGACTGGTCGGCGTCACCGACGACGCACAGCTCGGCGGGCGGCACCTCGGCGAGCCGGCCGGCCGCCGGGTTCACGAAGTCGCCGTCGGCGGTGCGCTTGGGCGCGGCCGCGACGGATCCCCCGCTCAGCTCGCGCACCAGCATGTACTGGGCGTGGTTGGTGTCCTGGTACTCGTCGACCAGGATGTGCCGGAACCGGCGCCGGTAGTGCTCGGCGACGTCGGGGAAGGCCTGCAGCAGGTTCACCGTCGTCATGATGATGTCGTCGAAGTCCAGCGCGTTGGCCTCGCGCAGCCGCCGCTGGTACAGCGCGTACGCCTCGGCGAGCTTCTTCTCCATCGGGTTGGCGGCCTGGTCGGCGAAGGACTCCTCGTCGATCAGCTCGTTCTTGAGGTTGCTGATCTTCGCGGTGAAGGACTTCGGCGGGAACTGCTTCGGGTCCAGGTCGAGGTCCCGGCAGACCAGCGACATCAGCCGCTGCGAGTCGGCCGAGTCGTAGATCGAGAAGCTGGAGGTGAAGCCCAGCTGCTTGGACTCCCGGCGCAGGATCCGCACGCAGGCGCTGTGGAAGGTGGAGACCCACATCGCCCGGGCGCGCGGGCCGACCAGCGCCTCGACGCGCTCGCGCATCTCGCCGGCCGCCTTGTTGGTGAAGGTGATCGCCAGGATCTCCCCCGGCTGCACCCCGCGGGCGCCCAGCAGGTGGGCGATCCGGTGCGTCAGCACCCGGGTCTTGCCGGAGCCGGCGCCGGCCACGATCAGCAGCGGCGAGCCCGCGTGCAGCACCGCCTCGCGCTGCGGGTCGTTCATCCCCTCCAGCAGCTGCGCCGGGTCGACCACCGTCCGGGCGGCGCCGTTGCGGTACCAGGCGTCCCGCTCCGTCTGCGCGGCGTGGTCGGTCTGGAACAGCCCCTCCGGGATGGCTTCCTCGTACGCGTCGTACGGAACGTCGTCCTCGTACGGCGGGGGCTCCTCGCCGGCGGGTGCGTCGGGCTGCTTCGACCCGGCGGCGGGTGCCTCGAAGCCGGGGAGCGGAAGGTCGTCAAAGAGGCTATTCATGGCACTGACGAGTCTATGGCCACCCACCGACAAGCCCGCCCGCCCGGAGCGAACCGGCCGGACGGGCTTGACGGGTTTGACGGGCTTGACGGGCTTCCCACGGGTTCCGCTCGCCCCGCCCGGCCCGAGCGGGCGGGGCTGGCAGGCAGGCTCAGACCAGGCGGCGGGCGGTGGCCCAGCGGGTGAGCTCGTGGCGGTTGCTCAGCTGGAGCTTGCGCAGCACGGCGGAGACGTGGCTCTCGACCGTCTTCACCGAGATGAAGAGCTGCTTGGCGATCTCCTTGTAGGCGTAGCCGCGGGCGATCAGGCGCAGCACCTCGCGCTCGCGCTGGGTGAGCCGGTCCAGGTCCTCGTCGACCGGCGGGGTGTCGGTGGCGGCGAAGGCGTCCAGGACGAAGCCGGCCAGCCGGGGCGAGAAGACGGCGTCGCCGTCGGCGATCCGGAAGATCGCGTTCACCAGGTCGGTGCCGGTGATGGTCTTGGTGACGTAGCCGCGCGCACCGCCGCGGATGACGCCGATGACGTCCTCGGCGGCGTCCGACACCGACAGCGCCAGGAACTTCACCCCGCCCTGCTCGCCCATCAGCCCGGCCGAGCGGCGCAGCACCTCGACCCCGCCGCCGCCGGGCAGGTGGACGTCGAGCAGCACCACGTCGGGCCTGGTCTCGGCGACCACCCGGACCGCCGAGTCAACGTCGTCGGCCTCGCCGACCACGTCGATGCCGGTCACGTCGGTGCGGCCGATCTCTGCCCTGACCCCCGTCCGGAACATCCGGTGGTCGTCCACCAGCACGACCCGGGCCGTGCGCTCCGGAGCTGCCTCAGTCATTCGTTGTCTCCATCTCCAGCTCGACCTCGGTACCGCCGCCCGCCGCCGGCCGCACCCGAGCGGTGCCGCCGTTGCGCTTCATCCGGCCGATGATCGACTCCCGTACGCCCATCCGGTCCTCCGGCACCGTGTCGGGGTCGAAGCCGGGCCCGTGGTCGCGGACGAACACCGACACCGTCCTCCCCTCCACCTCGGCGTAGACCTGGACCGGTCCCCCGCCACCGTACTTGGCCGCGTTGACGGTCGCCTCCCTCGCGGCCTGCATCTGTGCCGCGATCCCCTCGTCCATCGGGCAGTCGCCGACGACCACCAGTTCCACCGGGACGCCGTGCCGGTCCTCGACCTCGGCGACCACGGCGCGCAGGGTCTCCGCCATGGTGTCCGGCGCGGCCTCGGCGGCCGCCTCCGGGCGGTACAGCCACAGCCGCAGCTCGCGCTCCTGCGAGCGGGCCAGCCGCAGCACCTCCTTGGGGTCCTCGGCCCGGCGCTGGATCAGGGTCAGGGTGTGCAGCACCGAGTCGTGGATGTGCGCGGCGATCTCGGCCCGCTCCTGGGCGCGGATGCGGGCGGTGCGCTCGGCACCGAGGTCCTGCCACAGCCGCAGGCCGTACGGGCCGAGCAGCACCAGCACCCCGGCGAGCACCGCGAGCGAGGCCTCGACGACCGAGCCGAGCGTGGAACCGCTGCCCTGCATGGCGAGCAGTGCGATGGTGCCGGCCACCGCGAGCAGCACGCCGGCGCCGACCCGGGTGTAGGCGCCGCGCCGCTTCTCGCCCTCCTCGATGCCGAACCAGCGCTGCCAGCGCGAGTCGTCGGCCTGCCGCCAGACCAGCGCGACGCCGACGCCGATCGCCAGCAGCGGCCAGGTGTACGGCTTGGCGGTCTGCCAGCCGAGCACGTTGAGCAGGGCGATCAGGCCGATCACGACCATGACCAGGGCGGCGAGCTGGCCGAGGCCGCCCTGCCCGGCCTTGGCGGCCGGCGCCGTCTCCTCCCCCTCGACGGGCGCCACCACCGGCTCGCCCTGCAGCGTGTGCTGGAGCAGTTGGCGCAGCCGCCCGACCCAGCCGCCGGTGGTGGCGGCGGCGCCCTTGCTCAGCAGGCCGCCCTGCAGCCCGGGCGCGGCCGGGACGAACACGCCGTTGAGGTACACCCACTGGGCTCCGCCGCGCTGCGCGGGCTCGCCGATGCCGATCGGCACCACGAACCAGAACGCGGCGTACAGCAGCGCGCCGATCCCCTGCGCGAAGAACAGCAGGACGAAGGCGAGCCGCACCCACCGCACCGGCAGTCCGAGGTGCACCGCCAGGCCGTGGGCGACGCCGCCGAGCATCCGGCCCTGCGGGCTGCGGTAGAGCCGGCGGTACGGCGGTACGCCACCGGCGGGCGCGGTGGAGTCGGCGCCGGCCGACGGCGCGGCGTCGGGGGCGGTGGTTCGGGGGTCGGTACCAGGGGCTGCCACGCCACCGATGGTTCCACGCGCGCCGCCGCGGGCGCATCAGGGTGTGCCCCTGGCCCGCATCAGGGACAAGTCAGGGTACGGGCAGGGGTGCTCCCGGTTGGGCCGGACCGGCACCTGCCGGAAGGATGGTGCCCATGACCGAGGACCCCCGCATCGAGGAGGCCGGGCCCGCCGCCCCGCCGGAGCCGGAACGCCCGCCGCTGACCAGGGCCGAGCACCACCGCGTGGTGGCCGGTGTCTGCGGCGGCCTCGGCCGGCACCTGGACATCGATCCGGTGGTCTTCCGGGTGGTCACCGTGGTGCTCTGCCTCTCCGGCGGCCTCGGGCTGTTCCTGTACGGCCTGGCCTGGCTGATCGTCCCGACCGACGACGAGTCCAAGGGCCGCGGCGGGCGCACCGAGCTGCAGCGGGTGCTCACCGGCCGGGTGGACGGCCAGTCGATCGGCGCGGTGCTGCTGACCGTGATCGGCACCGGGGTGTTCTTCTCCTCGATGGGCGACGGCGACCAGCTGTTCCCGCTGCTGCTGCTCGCCGGCCTGGTCTTCCTGGCGGTGCGCTACGACCCGGACCGCCGCCGTGGCCGGGGGCGGGAACGCCGGCACGGCGGCCCGTACGACCGTCGGTTCCCCGAGTCCGAGGGCTACGTCTGGCCACGGCCGAAGGAGGACGAGGCCAGCCGCACCAGGCACACGGCCTCCGCCGACGGCCCGGCCCCCGGCCCGAGCGGCTACCTGTGGGATCCGCGCCACCCCGAGCGCAACCCGTACGGCGCCGCCTCCGCGGCCCCCACCCCGCCGTTCGGCACCCCGGTGCCGCCGGCCGGCGGCCCGGCCCAGCCCTGGTGGCAGCGCGCCGACCTGCCCGAGGGCGACCCGCTGCGCAAGGAGCGCCCGAAGCGCCGCTCCGAGCCCGCCGTCGTGCGGCACCCCCGGGAGCGCTCGGCGCTCGGCTTCTTCGGCTTCCTGCTGGCGATCGGCGCGGCCGCCGCGGTCTGGGCCGCCGCGGGCGACCATCACAACCCCACCGTGCTGGGCGCGACGGTGCTGGCCACCGCACTGCTGGTGGTCGGGCTGACCCTGCTGGTCGGCGCGAAGTTCGGCCGGGCCCGCAGGCTGGCGGTGACCGGCCTGCTGCTCACCCTGGCGCTGGCCTTCGTCGGCCACTCGCCGGACTCCATGCGCAACGCCGTCGGCCAACGGGAGTGGACGGTCACCTCGACGGCCGACCTGCACGACCGCTACAACCTCGGCGCCGGCGAGCTCCGGCTCGACCTGACCGGCCTCGACCCGGCCGGGGCCGCCCTCGCCACCAAGGCCGACCTCGGCGCCGGCGAGCTGACCGTCGCCCTGCCGGACGACGTGACGGTGAACCTGGTCGCCCGGGTCGGCCTCGGCGACGTCACCGTCCCCGGCGGCCGCAGCAACAGCACCGGGCGGCACGGCTATCTGATCGGCCCGGCGAACGGCCAGGCCTCCAAGGGCACGCTCACCCTCGAACTCGGCATCGGGCTCGGCAACATCAAGGTGGTCCAGCAGTGAGGAAGCACCGGCTCGACCTGTTCTCGCTGATCGCGGGCGCGCTGTTCACCGTGCTCGCCGTGCTCTACCTGGTCGCGGCGCTCAACGACCAGTCGGTGAACGGACGGATCGTCATCCCGGTCACCTTCATCGTGCTCGGCGTCGGCGGCCTGGCCGGCGCGGTCGCCGCGGTGGCCCGGCGCGCCCGCCCCGACCGCGAGGAGTAGGCGCCCCGCCCCGCACCACCCCCGGTCCTGGGCCTCAGCTCTGCTGCGGGCCCAGGACCAGCGCGTCCCCGTCCTTGGTGACGGTGTACTTCGGCAGCGGCTTGACCGCCGGCCCGTTGACCACCGCACCGGTGGCGGCGTCGAACCGGGAACCGTGGCAGGGGCAGTACAGCCGGCCGTCCTTCGGGGCGTCCACGGCGCAGCCGGAGTGGGTGCACACCGAGGAGAGGCCGCAGTACTGGCCCGCCTTGGGCTGCACGATGTAGACGGCGTCCCCGGTGGCCGGGTCCTTGACCTGGGCCGAGCCGCCGACCGGCACGCTCGCGGCGGGCACCGTGGGGGCCTGCGCCGGGGCGGCGGAGACGGGGGCCGCCGACTGCTTGGCCGCGGCGTCCCTGCCCCGGCCGAAGGTTCGGGTCAGCGAGCCGGTGAGCAGCCCGGCGCCACCGATCGCGACGGCCGCGATGCCTCCGTCGACCAGTGCCCGGCGCTTGACGTGGTCCTCGCCGAGTCCGCGCGCGCGGTCCCGCCCCGCCCGGCGGGCGAGGTAGCCGTCCACCGACAGGTACGGCGTGCCGGCCAGCACCAGCGGGGTCCAGGCCATCAGGTACGCCAGGTCGTTGCCGAGGTAGTACGGCGAGACGCTCCAGCTGACGGTCAGCCAGAGGCTGAGGTTGAGGAGCGCGCCGCCGAGCGCGGCGACCCGGCCCCAGAGGCCGAGGAGAGTGCCGAGGCCGACGGCCAGCTCGCCGAAGGCGATGGCGAGCGCGAACAGGGTCGGGTGGTCGAGTGCGGGGCCGAGCAGGAAGGAGATCGGGCTGCCGCCCGCCTTGGCCGCCTGGGTCTGCGAGAGGAAGGAGGCCGGATCGCCCGCCCCGGCCAGGTAGTGCGCGTCGGACAGCTTGTCGAGAGCGGCGTACACGAAGGTGACGCCGAGGAAGAGCCGCAGGGGCAGCAGCGCGTACCTGGACACGATCGTCCGGCGCTGTTCCGCCCGGTCGGCCCGGCCGGCCGCTCCCCCGCCGGCCGGCACCGAGTTGCTGGCCTCCGACATCCCTCACACCTTCCCTCTCGGCCCGTCACTCCCTGACAGGTCCGGTCCGCATTCTGCCCGCTCGTGCCCGCTTTCGGTGGGAGGTCCCACCCGGGGAACGGTGCCCGCAGCGCGAACGGCCGCGCCGCCGCTCCCCTCAGTACGGGAACGACGGCGCGGCCGTTCAGGCTGCGGCCTCACCGGCCGGCGGGAGGGCTACTCCCACTCGATGGTGCCCGGCGGCTTGCTGGTGACGTCGACGACGACGCGGTTCACGTCGCGGACCTCGTTGGTGATCCGGGTGGAGATCTTGGCCAGCACGTCGTACGGCAGGCGCGACCAGTCGGCGGTCATGGCGTCCTCGGACGAGACCGGGCGCAGCACGATCGGGTGGCCGTAGGTGCGGCCGTCACCCTGCACGCCCACGCTGCGCACGTCGGCGAGCAGCACGACCGGGCACTGCCAGATCTCGCGGTCCAGACCGGCCGCGGTCAGCTCCTCACGGGCGATCGCGTCGGCGTCGCGCAGCAGGTCCAGGCGGTCCTTGGTGACCTCGCCGACGATCCGGATGCCCAGGCCGGGGCCCGGGAACGGCTGGCGCTGGACGATCTCCTCCGGCAGGCCGAGCTCCTGGCCGACCATCCGGACCTCGTCCTTGAACAGCTTGCGCAGCGGCTCGACCAGCTGGAACTGCAGGTCCTCGGGCAGGCCGCCGACGTTGTGGTGGGACTTGATGTTGGCGGTGCCGGTGCCGCCGCCCGACTCCACCACGTCCGGGTACAGGGTGCCCTGGACGAGGAAGTCGACCGACTCGCCGTGCTCGCCGGCCTCGGCGATGATCTCGGCCTGGGCCTGCTCGAAGACCCGGATGAACTCCCGGCCGATGATCTTGCGCTTCTCCTCGGGGTCGGTGACCCCCCGCAGCGCGTCCAGGAAGCGGTCCGCGGCGTCGACGACCTTCAGCTTCGCGCCGGTGGCCGCCACGAAGTCCTTCTCGACCTGCTCGCTCTCGCCCTTGCGCATCAGGCCGTGGTCGACGTACACGCAGGTCAGCTGGTCGCCGATGGCCTTGTTGACCAGGGCGGCCGCCACCGCGGAGTCCACGCCGCCGGACAGGCCGCAGATCGCGCGCTTGGTGCCGACCTGCGCGCGGATCAGGGCGACCTGCTCCTCGACCACGCTGCCGGTGGTCCAGGTCGGGGCGATGCCGGCGCCGCGGTAGAGGAAGTGCTCCAGGACCTGCTGGCCGTGGTCGGAGTGCAGCACCTCGGGGTGGTACTGGACGCCGTACAGCCGGGCCTCGTCGTTCTCGAAGGCCGCGACCGGGACCACGTCGGTGGAGGCGGAGACCGTGAAGCCCTCCGGCGCCGCGGAGCAGGCGTCGCCATGCGACATCCACACCGAGTGCTGTGCGGGGACGCCCTCGAACAGGGTGGAGCCGGTGCGGGAGACGGTCAGCGGGGTGCGGCCGTACTCGCGGGCACCGGAGTTGTCGACGGTGCCGCCGAGGCTCTTCGCCATCAGCTGGAAGCCATAGCACATGCCGAAGACCGGGACACCGGCCTCGAAGATCGCGCGGTCGATCTGCGGCGCGCCCTCTTCGTAGACCGACGACGGACCGCCGGAGAGGATGATCGCCTTCGGGTTCTTGGCGAGCATCTCGGCGACCGGCATGCTGCTCGGCACGATCTCGCTGTAGACCCGCGCCTCACGCACCCGACGGGCGATGAGCTGGGCGTACTGGGCGCCGAAGTCGACCACCAGGACGGGGTCGTTGTCCGGCGCGGACTGGACGGGAATTGCAGAGGACACAGACGGCCTTCCGGCAGCGGTATCGAGGTGTCGCGCGCGACCGCCTCCCGGCGGGGGGCTGCGGCGGCGGGACGGGTGTGGGTGTCTGGACACCGATTCTACCGGGCTGTCCGGTTTCACTCGTCTGCCCGTCCAAAGGACCGTGACCGGCCGGGGCCGCGGTTCGTTGCTTCTGACGACCGCACGGCCGCGGCGCGTCCGCCAGACGCGCCGCCCGGCCCCCTCGGGGGCACGCCGTACGGCTGCAGGACCACGCGTGGAGCTGCACACCAGTCCACCGGCGCACGTGGCGCCGCCGCCCGGCCCCGCCGGGAGCGCGGCTCCGTGGGACCGTGCGCGGGTGCGGCGGCCGACGAGCAGGGGACAGCGAACCCGGCCGCGACTGGGCCGAGAGGTGGGACGGCCGGAATCCGGGGACGCCCGGGACCGGCCGTCGCACCCCCGGCCCGCTCAACCCGCTCAGTCTGCTCAACCCGCTCAGCCCGCTCCGGCTCGCTCCGGCTCGCGCCGGGGCGTACCCGGGCGCACTGCCCCACCCGGCCCGCGCCGCTACGCGCGTCCCCGTGCGCCGCACCATGCGCATCACTACTCACCGTGATCATCGATGGCCAGGCCGACCGTAAATGGACTGGGTCGAACTGTGCCGAACCGGTTGCAGAGCGACCCCCTCGTCCAGCACGATGCTCGTTGTAAGCGGTTCTCCCGGCGGCCTGACGGCCCACCGGGGAGGTCCGCCCCGCATGGTTCCGCCGTCGCCGCAGAGGGAGGCGACAGCGGTTTTCACTTCACGCTCCGTGAGCGATGGACCGGCGCAGACCTAACCGCCGACCGCCCCGCCACTGGCGTCCGCGCCCCGCGCCACCGGCCACCCACGCCGGAGCCGCCAGGGCGCACCCGAAGCCAACCGACACGACGGCGCTCCTCCCCCGGCGCCGTCACCCCAGCACCGGCGCGGCCCTGACGCCGAGTGCTGAGCGACAAAGGGCCCCGTTCCCCCGCGGGGCCCTTTGCCCTGTCCGAGCCCTTCTGCTGCCACTGCCGCTTCCACTTCGGCTCCCTGCGCGGCGCCGGCTCAGGGGTGCTCGCGCCAGACGCTCGGGTCCACCGGCTCCTCGACCGGGGGCCGTGGCGCGTCGGCGGGAGTCGGCGGCCCGGCGGCGGGCGTGGGCGGCGCGTCGTCCGCCGGGGCACCCTGCGCCGGCACCCCGGGCACCGCGCCGCCGTACGGGGCCGTGGCGTCCGGGGCGTAAGGGGCGTACGGGGCCGGGGCGTACGGGGTGCCCGTGCCCCCGCCGCGGACGGCCGCCAGCAGCGGCGGCACCAGCAGCGCGCCGACCACCGCCCAGACCGCGTTGGCCGCGAGGACGGTGAGGAAGGTCAACCCGACCGAGTTCTCCTGGGACACCTCCAGGTCGGAGGTCCGGCCCCAGCCCGCCACGGCGGAGGTGCGGGTCATCATCGCCCCGGCCACCGCCATCAGCCCGGTGAGCGCCACGGCGTACACGGCCGCCAGCCGCAGCCGGTCGGCCGCGTCCAGCTGCCGCCGGTACGCCGTCCAGCCGAGCACGCCCGCCGCGAAGACCGCCAGCAGGGCCGCCCAGCGCCAGTCGGCGGTCACCTCGTCGTGCAGGTCGAAGAAGGAGAGGTCCAGGTCCTCGCCGCGGTCGCGCCAGGAGGTCTCGCCGCCGACCGTGCCGCTGTGGGCCTGGAAAGTCGCGCCCGAGCCGAAACCGAGCAGGTTGAGGCCGAGGTTGGGCAGGAAGGCCAGCGACACCCCGGCCTCTCCCCCGCCGGTGCTGTTCGCGGCGACCAGGACGAAGCCCGCCACCGAGGACAGGCCCACCGACACCGCCAGCGCCCGGCCCGCGCCCAGCGCGGCGACCGCCCAGCCGCGCACCGACCGGCTGCGCCAGGCGGCCCAGCGCAGCGCGCCGGTGCCGTAGACGGCGAAGGTGAGCAGGCCGGACAGCAGCACGGTCCAGCCGACCGCCTCCAGCCAGCCGGAGCCCGCGTTGATCACCGGCCGGGACAGGTCCTGGCCGGTACCGGTGTAGTCGGGGAGGTCGAAGGTGTCCTGAGGCCGCTGGCTCGTACCGCCGACCGCCCAGATCACCGTGGTCACGGCGGCGAGGACCAGGGCGGTCCGCAGCGCCTCCCACCCGGCCTGTCCCCTGGTCACCTCGCCCGTCACCGCCTTGCGCCGGCGCAGCCCGGCCCGCAGGCCGTACCAGAGCGCCAGGCACCACAGGACGGTGACGGTCATCGGCGCCACCCGGAAGACGAGGTCCATCCGCTCGGCGTGGGCGCCGCTGAGCGGGCCCTGGTAGCCGAGTTTGAACGGCGCGCCGAGCGCGCTCAGCGCCATCGACAGCGTCGCGCCGAAGCGGCTGCCGAAGTCGGGCGAGGGGAACCGGTACGCGTACGGGTAGTCGCCGGGGACGGCCGCGATCAGCGCCGCGAGCAGGAGCACGGCGGTCGGCGCGAGGGCCGCCTTGAAGGCGGGGCGCCAGTCGGGCCCGGCCGGCGAGCGGTGGGCGGGCGGCTGCTGGTCGTACGGCCGCCCGGCACCCCAACTGCCCGTCCCGGGCGGCCCGGGCGGCGGGGGCGGCACGACGGGCACAGCAGGCACGACGGACAGGGCAGCGGTCGGCGGTGACGGTGGCGGTGGCGGTGGCGGTGGCGGCGCGAACGGCCGCCCGCACGCACCGCAGGCGGGCGCCCCCGCCACCGAAGTCGCGCCGCACGATGCGCAGTTGGCCATGGACTGCCGTCCCCCCGCTCGACGAGTCCCTGGGTCGCCCCAGGGAGCCCGTTTATCCCATCGGACCCGAACGGCTGTCAACCGGAAACCCCGGCAGGCGGATTGGCCCGGCCGGCCGGGTTCAGCCGCGCTTCTTCGGGACCTCCGGGACGGGCAGCAGCGGCAGCCGCAGCGCGCCGAACGCGCCCGCCGGCACGGCGGGCCGCACCGGCGCCACCGGGGTGACCCGCCGGTACGCCTCGTCCTGGGCGGGGCGCGGGTCCGCCTCGCCCTTGTTCGGCCACATCGACAGGGCGCGTTCGGCCTGCGCGGTGATGGTGAGCGAGGGGTTGACGCCGAGGTTGGCGGAGACGGCCGAGCCGTCCACCACGCTGATCCCGGGGTGGCCGTACAGCCGGTGGTACGGGTCGACCACGCCGGTCTCGGGGGCGTCGCCGATCGGGCAGCCGCCGAGGAAGTGCGCGGTCATCGGGATGTCGAAGATCTCGCCGGCGGAGCTGCCCGCGAAGCCGTTGATCTCGTCGGCGAGCGCCTGGGCGCCCTGCTCGGCGGCCGGGATCCAGGTCGGGTTGGGGGCGCCGTGGCCCTGGGTGGAGGTGAGCCGGTCCTTGCCGAGCGGGCCCTTCGTCAGCGAGACGGTGATCGAGTTGTCCAGCGACTGCATCACCAGGCCGATGATCGTTTTCTCGGACCAGCGGTGCTGGTTCATCGAGCGGGCGAAGGTCACCGGGTGGAGCACCGAGTTGCCCAGGTAGCGCAGCCAGCGCGGGGCCCGGCCGCCGCCCTTGACCTGCGCGACGGACAGCGCGCCCATCGCGTTGGAGCCCTTGCCGTAGCGGACCGGCTCGATGTGGGTGCTGGCGTCCGGGTGGATCGAGGAGGTGATCGCGACACCCTTGGTGAAGTCCGCCTTCGTCCCGTAGCGCCGGTCGGTGGTCTGCGCACCCACCAGGGCCTCGGAGTTGGTGCGGGTCAGCTCGCCGAGCCGGGCGGAGATCCGGGGCAGGTGCCCGGCGGCGCGCATCCGGTGCAGCAGCGACTGGGTGCCGTACGTACCGGCGGCGACGACGACCCGGGCGGCGGTGATGGTCCGTGCGCCGGCCTTCACCCGGTCGGTCCTGGAGCGGGAGTCGGTGCGGCGCACGTCCACGGCGAAGCCGCTGTTGCCGTCGGCGTCGGTGTGCTCCCGGATCCGGGCCACCGTGGTGAGCGGGTGGATCTCCGCGCCGCCCCGCTCGGCCAGGTACAGGTAGTTCTCGGTGAGCGTGTTCTTGGCGCCGTGCCGGCAGCCGGTCATGCACTCGCCGCACTCCACGCAGGCCTTGCGGGCCGGGCCCGCTCCGCCGAAGTACGGGTCGGCGACCTCCTCGCCCGGCGCCGCCTTGGCCGCCCCGTCGGAGTCCTTGCCGTCGCCGAAGAACACCCCGACCGGCGCCATGTGGAAGGTGTCGGCGACGCCCATCCGCTCGGCGGCCGCCTTGAGGTGGACGTCGGAGGGGGTGACGGTCGGGTTGAGCCGGACGCCGAGCATCCGCTGCGCCTGGTCGTAGAACGGCGCCAACTCCGCCTGCCAGTCGGTGATGTGGCGCCACTGGCGGTCCTCGAAGAAGGCCTTCGGCGGCACGTACAGGGTGTTGGCGTAGTTCAGCGAGCCGCCGCCGACACCGGCGCCGGCCAGGATCAGCACATTGGCGAGCAGGTGGATCCGCTGGATGCCGTACAGCCCGAGCCGCGGCGCCCACAGGTAGTTCGGCAGGTCCCAGGAGTTCCTGGGCAGTTCGTCCCGGTCGAAGCGCCGTCCGGCTTCCAGGACGGCGACCCGGTAGCCCTTCTCGGTCAGCCGCAGCGCCGCGACCGAACCGCCGAAGCCGGAGCCGACCACGACCACGTCGTAGTCGAACTCCGCCGCACCGCCGGACTCCACCATCTGCCACTGCTCCTTCGCCGGGATGAACGAACGGGATGATCAGGATGATCGGGATGAGCACCGTGAACGGGACGGACCCGCCCGGGGCAAGCGCGCCGGAGCCCCGCACGGCGCCGGGGCCCACGGCCGCCGACGCCTGCCCGGAGCCCGCGGCCTACCTGAGGCGCAGCGCCTTGAGCGCGCGCAGCCCGCCGGTCATCACGGCGGCGAACTGCTTGTCGTCCAGGCCGAACGAGGGCGCGATCGGCATCAGCCGCTGGGTCGCGATGGTCTGCGCCTCGGTGAAGCGCAGGATGCCCTCGGCGCCGTGCCGCCGGCCCAGCCCGGAGTCGCCCATGCCGCCCATCGGCGCACCGATCGAGCCGTACGCGGCCGCGTAGGCCTCGTTGACGTTGACCGTCCCGGTGCGCAGCCGGGCCGCGACCGACCGGCCGCGCCGCAGGTCCCTCGTCCAGACGCTGGAGTTCAGGCCGTACGGCGTGGAGTTGGCGGCGGCCACCGCCTCCTCCTCGGTGTCGAAGCGGTAGACGGAGACGACCGGACCGAAGGTCTCCTCGGCGCAGACCGCCATCTCCGGGGTGACGCCGTCGAGGATGGTCGGCTCGAAGAAGAACGGGCCGAGGTCCGGCCGGGCGCGGCCGCCGGCCACCACGGTGGCGCCCGCCTTGACCGCCTCCTCCACGTGCCGGGTGGTGGTCTCCAACTGGCGGACGGAGACCAGCGAGCCCATGTCCGCGCCGTACGCGAGGCCGCCGCCGAGGCGCAGCGCCCGGGTGCGGGCGGCGAAGCGCTCCAGGAACCCGTCGGCCACCGAGCGGTGTACCAGCAGTCGCTCGACCGAGATGCACAGCTGCCCGGCGGAGGAGAAGCAGGCTCGGACGGCGCCCGCGGCGGCGGCGTCGAGGTCGGCGTCGGAGAGCACCAGCATGGCGTTCTTGCCGCCGAGTTCGAGCGAGGCGCCGACCAGCCGGGCGGCGGCGCGCTGGGCGACGTCGCGGCCGGTGCGGGTGGAGCCGGTGAACGAGACGTAGTCGGCGTGCTCGACCACGGCGGGGCCGATCACCGGGCCGTCGCCGAGCACGACCTGCCACAGGTCGGCGGGGAGCCCGGCCTCGACCAGCAGCTCACGGGCCCACAGCGCGGTCAGCGCGGTCTGGGTGTCGGGCTTGTTGACGACCGCGTTGCCGGCCGCGAAGGCGGGCAGGGCGTCGCCGACGGACAGCTCCAGCGGGTAGTTCCAGGGCGAGATGTGGCCGATCACGCCCTTGGGTCGGCGGGCCTCGACGGCGTGGGTGAGCACCGGCAGCGCGCCGCCGCGCCGCTTGTCCTTGAGGTACGAGTGCGCGGCCCGCCCGTAGTGGCGCGCCGCCATGGCGACGGCCAGCACCTCCTCGAAGGCGTGCAGTCGGGCCTTGCCGGTCTCCGCCTGGATGAGGTCCAGCACCTCGTCCTGCCGCTTGAGCAGCAGGTCGTGGAAGCGCAGCAGTACGGCGGCGCGGCGGCGCACCGGCAGCGCGGCCCAGGCCGACTGGGCGCGGCGGGCCAGCTGGAAGGCCACCTCGACGTCGGCCGGGGTGGACTGCGGCAGGCTGGCCAGCCGCTCGCCGGTCAGCGGGGCGACGGTCTCCACGAGGTCGGGATCGCCGGCGGCGGTGACGCCGGCGGCCAGCCGGGCGACCAGGGCCGCCGGCACGGCCGCCGTGACGGTCCGGCCGCCGCCGGGGGCCGCCGGGTTGCCGGCGCCGGGGTGTTCGGTGGCCACTGCATCTGCTGTGAGGTCCGACATACGGCGCAGCCTAGACGTTCGGGGGCCGGTCCGGTACCCGTCGGTAACAAGAATCTGCCGCAGTCGGGCCAAAGCGGGCACCCCGCCCGTGCGCCCCGGTCCGGGGCCCCGATCCGGGGGTCCGCCGTCAGCGGGTCGGCGTGAAGTGGTTGAGCACCGCGTTGAACCGCTGCTCGGCCTCGTTCCACTCGTTGCCCTTCTCCGGGCTGGACGAGTAGATCGCGTAGCTGGTGCCGTCCTCGGCGATGAACTCGGCCTCGATCGCGCGGCGCCGGCCCCCGCCCTGGGCGGCGTAGCTGAACTCCCAGACCGCCGCCTCGTGGCCGTTCACCGCGGCCCCGGCCATCCGGTGCTGCTTGTACTCCTTCAGCGACCTGGAGACGCTGGTCTCCATCTGCCGCAGGTGCTCCAGCGGCTTGACCGACTGGCCGACGGTGACCGCGAACTGCAGGTAGTGCACCTTGCCGTCGGGGCTGTAGTAGATCTGGTTGTCCGCGGTGCTGATGCGCTGCCAGGCCGGGGTTCCGTCCGGCAGCGGGAAGCGGAAGCCGGCCGGGTCGTCGACCCAGTGGTAGCCGCCAGGCGCGGTCGCCGAGGGGCTGGCGCCGCCGGTGGGCTCGGGTCCGGTCGACTCGGCCGCGCCGGTCGGCCCGGTGGGCGCCGGTTCGCCGCCGCCGCCCACCATCAGCCGGGTGCCGAGGAAGGTGCCCGCGGCCGCCAGCAGGCCGACGGCCACCGCGATGGCGACGAACTTCGCGGTGTTGCGGCGCTTGGCCGGCCCCCGCGCGGGCGTGACGGTGTGCGCCACCGGCGCGACGGGGCCGGTGTGCGCCTGCGCGGCGCCCAGGGCGCCCCCGGTGGTGTCCTGGACCACGGGCGATACCGGGGTGGCCGGGGTGGCCGGCGTGGCCGGGTCTCCCGGAGCAGCCGGGGTAGCAGGGGCAGCCTGGGGCTCGGTCGGCCCCTCGGCCCCCTCGACCTGCTCCTCGGCGGCACCCTCCGGCCGCCCCGCGCTGCGGTCCACCACCGGCACCGACTGGGTGGGCACCCGCATCGCCACCACCGACTTGAAGCCCATCGTGTGCCCGGCCTGCACCTCGGCCAGCATCCGGGCCGCCTCGTCGGCGGTCGGCCGCTCGTCCGGGTCCTTGGCCATCAGCGCGGCCAGCACCGGCCCGAGCGGCCCGGCCCGGCGCGACTCCGGCAGCGGCTCGTCGACCACCGCGGCCAGCGTGGTGATGGGCGAGTCCCGGCGGAACGGCGACTGGCCCTCGACCGCCGCGTACAGCGTCGCGCCGAGGCCCCACAGGTCGGAGGCCGGCCCGGGCCGCTCGCCCTGGGCGCGCTCCGGCGCCAGGTAGTCCGGCGAGCCGACCAGGTCCCCGGGGCGCGTCAGCTCGGTCGAGCCCTCGTACTTCGCGATGCCGAAGTCCAGCAGCACCACCCGCCCGGTGCCGCGCTCCAGCAGCACGTTGGCCGGCTTCACGTCCCGGTGCAGCACGCCCAGTTGGTGGCCGCGGTGCAGTGCGGCGAGCACCTGGCTGCCGACCTCGGCGGCGGCGCGCGGCGGCAGGGTGCCGTCCTGGCTGATCACGTCGGCCAGCGAGCGGCCGTCGACCAGCTCCATCACGATCCACGGCCGGCCGTCCTGCTCCAGCACGTCGTGCACGGTGATCACACCGGGGTGCTTGATCCGCGCGGCCGCGCTGGCCTCGCGCTTCATCCGGGTGTGCAGGATCTGCCGGTCCTCCTCGGGCAGGTGGTTGACGGTCAGCTCCTTGACCGCGACCTCGCGGTCCAGCATCCGGTCCCAGGCCCGCCAGACGGTGCCCATGCCGCCCCGGCCGAGCCGCTCGCCGAGCTCGTACCGCCCGGCCAGCAACCGCTCCGCCTCGACCGCCTCCGGCCCGTCCTGCACGCCCATCCGCGACCGCTCCCCCACACGCATTCCGCCCGCCGTCACCGCGACGGAGGACCTGGTGCAGACCACTGTTCGAACAAATCCCACGCACACATTAGGCGCACCCTGCCGCCCCCGGTAATCACGCCCACCCCCCGGACCGGCCGACCATGGTCCGGGCGGGCCGTCAGCCTGCGAACAACACCACGGCGGCCACGCCCAGCGCCAGCAGGACGAACACCGCCCCCACCAGGAGCGGGCCCAGGAGCGCGGGGGCTATCCGCGGCGGTTTCGCCCCGCCGACGAGCCCGCCACCGGCTCCCTCGCCGAGCCCGCCACCGAGCCCGCCACCGGACCTGCCGTCAGGCCCGTTGCCGCCGGCCCCGACCCCGCGGCCGACCCGGCCGACCCGGCTGCCCCGGCGCGCCCGCACCGGCACCAGCGGGGCCTCCGGCTTCAGCGTCACCGCCCGGGCCACCCGCTCCTCGTCCACCGGCTCCGGCGCGCCCGCCAGCAGCCCGGCCACCTCCCCGCGCACCTGCTCCGCCGTCGGCCGCCGCACCGGATCGGGCTGCAGCAGCCGCTCGACCAGCGGCCCCAGCGGCCCACAGGCCGCCGAGTGCTCGCGCCGCCCGTCCCGCACGGCCGTCACCAGCTCCGGCACGCCGTCCTCCGGGTACGGCGAGCGGCCGGTGGCCAGCCGGTGCAGCAGCACGCCGAGCGCCCAGCAGTCGCCCGCCGGGCCGCCGTCCATCGGCCAGCGCTCGGCCACCGGGCCGACCAGGGTGGCCCGTACGTCGTACCGGCGCCGCCCACCCGGCCCGCCGAGCTCCTCGGCCAGCGCCTCCTGCGCCACCCCGGCGAGCAGTCCGCCGAGCATCACCGCGCCGTCCTCGCAGACCAGCGCCGACTCGGCGGTCAGGTTGCCGTGGGTGAGCCCGGCTTCGTGCAGCGCCCGCAGGGCGCCGGACAGGTCCGCCGCCGCCTCGGCCGCCCGGTACGGCGTCACCGGCCCGGCGACGAGCAGTTCCGCCACCGTCAACCCGGCCGGCCGCTCTTCCACGGTCCACAGCAGATCGCCCTCGACGAAGGCGCCGACCCCGCGCAGCAGCCGCGGGTGTGCGGCCGGCGCGGCCGAGCCGACGGCCGCCACCCGCCGGACCAGCCGGTCCGCCTGCGCGGACGCCGCGTCCTCCGGGTCCTGACCACTGGTCAGCAGCGGGGGCAGCTCCAGGGCGCGAAGCAGGACGGATTCGCCGGTGCGCTCGTCCACCGCGCGGGCGCACAGCGGTTCGGGACGGTCCGTCAGCCGGTACCGTCCCCCCAGCAACTGCCCGGGGCCGCCTCGCATGCCAGTTCCTCTCGCTCACCGAGCAGCCTACTGAGCGGCTCCTTTACGCTCGGCCCCATGGACTGGACCGATCTGATCGACACCGCCTTCAACGTGGCGGGGAACACCGACCGAGCCAACCGGGCGGAGGCCGTCCGCACGGTGGAGGCGGCCGTCATCGGCGGCGAGAAGCCGGTGGCCTCCACCGCCGGGCGCCACCCCGACCACTTCCGCAAGGGGGTGCTCGTGCTGACCACCCACCGGCTGCTCTTCCTGAAGGACGGGAAGCCTCCGATACCGGTTCCGCTCGCCGCCGTCACCGACGCCGCCGTGGTCCGCACCAAGCTCAACGGCGACGTACTGACGATCGTCGCACTGACCGGCTCCCACCGCTTCGAGGACGTGGCCAAGGCTGACGTCTTCGCCGAACAGGTACGGGAGGCAGCCCGGCTCGCCCGGCTCGCCCCGCCGGCCGTACCCGCCGTCGAACCGGCCGACGCGCCCCCGGCCGACTCCGGCCCCGCCGGGCTCGGTGCCGGTGAGCAACTCGTCGGCCAGTTCGAGCGGTTGGCCGCCCTGCGCGCTTCCGGCGCGCTCACCGAGGACGAGTTCACCCGCGCCAAGCAGCGCCTGATCGGCTGAACCCGGCGCCCCCGCGCGCTACGGCGCGGGCTGGAAGCTGTTGAAGACGACGTCCCGGGCCGGGGCCTGCACGGCCCACTGCGCGTCCGGGACGATCCAGTAGATCGAGTAGCCGTACTTGGCCGGAGTCCCGGTCACGAAGCCGCGGTTGAGGGAGTGCATGGTGGGCGTGCCGTTGGTCCACTCCCAGTCCGCCGCGTTGGTCCACTGCCGGTAGGTGATCGCCGCCAGGGTCAGCCGCTGGTAGTTGCTGACCTGCGCGCGCAGGTCGGGCTCGGACGCCTGCCAGTCGGCGAGGGCGCTCGCGTGCGGCGTGGTGCTCCACTCGATCCGCAGCTGGCTGCCGTCGGCGGCGTTCTTGAAGATCCGCCGGTTGGCGTCGGACCCGGCCGGCTGCAGGCCGTCCGGCAGCACCACCGAGAAGCCGCTCGGGTCCTTGTACTCGTGGTAGCCGGCCGGCACCGCGCCGCCCGGCGCGGACTGCGCCGGGTTCGGGGCCGGCGCCGGCGGCTGCACGGGTGCGGCGGGCGGGGTGGCACCGGGCGCGGTGGTGGCGGGCGTGGCGGCGGGCTGGGCGGGGGCACCGGGGGCGGGGGCGTCCGTTCCCGGCGTCCCGGTGGCCGGGCCGGCCGGCGGAGGCTCGGTCGCGGGGGCTCCCGTGCCCTGGCCGGGCGTGGGATCCGTGGTCACCGACACCGGCGAGGTGGCGCCCGCGCCGTGCGTGGACTCGCCGTTGGCCCCGCCGTCCCCGCTGCCGACGGCCTGGAGCACCGCGACCACTCCCGCGATCAGCAGCAGCACCACGACCACGGTGGCGATGGCCAGCCGCCGCCGTCCGGTGCGCGGGTCGGCCCCGGCCGCCTGCGTCGCGCCCATCGTCCACTCGCTGGTCACCGGCCGGATCGGCTCGGGCGCCGGCGCGTCCGCCCGGGCGGCGGGCTCGGCCGCCGCCACGGGGGGCGGCTCCTCGTCCCGGGCCCGGCTGCCCACCCGGACGGTCCCCAACAGCCCGCTCACGGACCGCTTCCGGGCGCCCTCGGGCTTCGCCGGCTCCGACGCCGTCTTCGAATCCGCCTTCGGATCCGCATTCGGGTCCGGCTTCGAAGCCGGCTTGGAGTCCGCGTCCGGCTCCGCCACGACCACCGTGTCCGGCGTCCCCACCGGCATCGCGTGCTCGGTGGTCGACTCCGCCTTCACGGTCGCCTCCGCGACCACCCGCTTGAGCATCGACCGGGTCTGCGCGGCGTCCAGCCGCTCGGCCGGGTCCTTCTCCAGCAGCCCCTCGATCACCGGCCGCAGCCCGCCGGCGTTCACCGGTGCGGCCAGGTCCTCGGTCATCACCGCGGTCAGCGTGGCCAGCGCCGAGCCGCGGTCGTACGGCGGCCGGCCCTCGACCATCGCGTACAGCGTGCCGCCCAGCGACCACAGGTCGGCCGGCGGCCCGGGCTTCTGCCCGCGGGCCCGCTCCGGGGATATGTACGAGGGCGCGCCGACCAGCATGCCGGTGGAGGTGACCGAGGCGTCGCCCTCGACGCTGGCGATGCCGAAGTCGGTGAGCACCACCCGGCCGTCCTCGCCGATCAGCACGTTGGACGGCTTGACGTCCCGGTGCAGGATGCCCAGCGCGTGCGCGGCGATCAGCACGCCCAGCACGTCGAGGGCGATCTCGGCGGCCCGGCCGGGCTTGAGCGGCCCGTCCTCGCGGATGACGTCGGCCAGCGAACGGGACTCGACCAGCTCCATCACGATCCACGGCCGGTCGTCCTCGTCGACCACGTCGAAGACGGTGACCGCCGAGTTGTGCCGGATCCGCGCCGTGGCCTTGGCCTCGCGCAGCGTCCGGGTGATCAGCCGGTGCTTCTCGTCGTCGTCGACGCTGCCGTTCATCCGCAGTTCCTTGACCGCGACGGTCCGGCCCAGCATCTCGTCCTCGGCGCGCCAGACGGTGCCCATGCCGCCGCGCCCGAGCACGCCGTTCAGGCGGTAGCGGCCGGCCAGGAGGCGGCCGGTGGAACCCTTCGCCTGGGTCATTCGGAACGTTCCCCCATGTGCTGCTGGCGGTCGTGGTGACAACGCGTCGGCCCGGCCTCAGGCCCGAACGCCGAAGCCTCCATCATCTCCTGTCCCGGGGGCCCGCGACCACCCGGCCCCCGTCCCAAGCGTGGACGAACCGGCACGGGTGCGGCGCTCCGTGCCCGATCTGTGATCGAAAACTCGCCAAGTTCCGTTCGAGCCACTGCTACCGTTCATCAGCTCATCGTCTTTTCCGGGGGGACTCGACGCCCATGTCCGCACCCACACCGGGCGCTGACGGCCCATCGGCCCGGCCCCGCACCGCCCAGCACTACTCGGTCGCACCGGCCCCCCTCTCCCCCGAAGGCTACGTCGCCCCCGGCATGCCCGGCGCCCCGGTCACCGGTTACGAGCCCGTCGCCCCCGCGCCCCGGACCGTCCCCCGCCGCCGAACCGCCCTGGCCGTCGCCCTCGCACTCCTCGCCATGCTGGTCGGCGGCCTGGTGTACGGCTTCGCGCCGCTGCGGGCCGCCGACAGCCTCGGCTGGCTGGCCATCGCCCCGGCCGGCCTGGTCGCCCTCCCGCTCGGCCTCCTCGGTGGCCGGAACCGGCTGCTCCCGCCGCTCGGCGCCCTCCTCGCGGCCGGCGCCCTCCTCCTCGGCCAGCTGACCGAGCACCTCCGCCGGGTGGACGCCGACGGCCCCGGCCCCCGCGACCTGCTGCACGACACCCTGACCACCTGGCGCGCCGAGCTCCGCCCGCTCGACGCCGCCTTCTACGCCATCGCCCTCATCGGCGGCTTCCTCCTCACCCGCCGCACCGCCGACCGCGGTTGACCCCCGGCACGCCACCCGCCGGCCGCCGCGCCCCGGACCGCCGACAGGCCCCCGCCGGGCTCGGCGGGGGCCTGTCGGTGAAGGCCGGGTCAGCGGATGTCGAGCGCCGGGTTGACGGTCACCTCGACCCGCTGGAACTCCTTGAGCTCGGTGTAGCCCGTGGTGGCCATCGCCCGGCGCAGCGCACCGAACAGGTTCATGGTGCCGTCCGGGGTGTGCGACGGGCCGGTGAGGATCTCCTCGGTGGTGCCGACGGTGCCGAGGTCGACCCGCTTGCCGCGCGGCAGCTCCTCGTGGACGGCCTCCATGCCCCAGTGGATGCCCTTGCCCGGGGCGTCGGTGGCGCGGGCCAGCGCGGCACCGATCATCACCGCGTCGGCGCCGCAGGCGACGGCCTTCGGGATGTCGCCGCTGTAGCCGACGCCGCCGTCCGCGATCACGTGCACGTAGCGGCCGCCGGACTCGTCCATGTAGTCGCGGCGGGCGGCGGCCACGTCCGCGACGGCGGTGGCCATCGGCACCTGGATGCCCAGGACGCCCCGGGTGGTGTGGGCGGCGCCGCCGCCGAAGCCGACCAGCACGCCGGCCGCGCCGGTCCGCATCAGGTGCAGGGCCGCGGTGTACGTGGCGCAGCCGCCGACGATCACCGGGACGTCCAGCTCGTAGATGAACTGCTTGAGGTTGAGCGGCTCGGCGGCGCCGGAGACGTGCTCGGCCGAGACGGTGGTGCCGCGGATGACGAAGACGTCGACTCCGGCGTCCACCACGGCCTTGGAGAACTCGGCGGTGCGCTGCGGCGAGAGCGCGGCGGCGGTGACGACGCCGGAGTCGCGGACCTCCTGGATCCGCTGCTTGATCAGCTCGGCGCGGATCGGCGCGGCGTAGATCTCCTGCAGCCGGCGGGTCGCGGTGGACTCGTCGGTGATCGCGGCGATCTCGTCCAGCAGCGGCTGCGGGTCGTCGTAGCGGGTCCAGAGGCCTTCGAGGTTCAGCACACCGAGGCCGCCGAGGCGGCCGATGGCGATGGCCTGCTGGGGCGAGACCACGCTGTCCATCGGGGCTGCCAGGAACGGCAGCTCGAAGCGGTACGCGTCGATCTGCCAGGCGATCGAGACCTCCTTCGGGTCCCGGGTACGGCGGCTGGGGACGACGGCGATGTCGTCGAAGGCGTACGCCCGGCGGCCGCGCTTGCCTCGCCCGATCTCGATCTCAGTCACTTCGAGCCCTTCTGCTGTGTTGCTCATGCCCGCCGGGTCACCCCGGCCGCGTCCAGTATCCCGTACCGGGGCGGACACCGCCCCGACGGACCGGCCCGGGCACGCCGGAGGGCCCGTCGCTGCCTTCGCGGCGACGGGCCCTCAGCGGTTCCGACCGGTCAGCGGCTCGAGTAGTTCGGCGCCTCGACGGTCATCTGGATGTCGTGCGGGTGGCTCTCCTTGAGGCCCGCCGAGGTGATCCGGACGAAGCGGCCCTTGCTCTCCATCTCGGCGACGGTGCCGGCGCCGACGTAGCCCATGGTCTGGCGCAGGCCGCCGACGAGCTGGTGCAGCACGGCCGACAGCGGGCCGCGGTACTGCACCTGGCCCTCGATGCCCTCGGGGACGAGCTTGTCGTCCGAGGCGACCTCGGCCTGGAAGTAGCGGTCCTTGGAGTACGAGCGGCCCTGGCCGCGGGACTGCATGGCGCCCAGCGAGCCCATGCCGCGGTAGGACTTGAACTGCTTGCCGTTGATGAACAACAGCTCGCCCGGGGACTCCTCGCAGCCGGCCAGCAGCGAACCCAGCATGACGGTGTCGGCGCCGGCGGCCAGCGCCTTGCCGATGTCGCCGGAGTACTGCAGGCCACCGTCGCCGATGACCGGCACGCCGGCCGCCTGGCAGGCCTGGGCGGCCTCGTAGATGGCGGTGATCTGCGGGACGCCGATGCCGGCGACCACGCGGGTGGTGCAGATGGAGCCGGGCCCGACGCCGACCTTGACGCCGTCCACGCCGGCGTCGATCAGCGCCTGGGCGCCGTCCCGGGTGGCGACGTTGCCGCCGACCACGTCGATCCCGACGGCCGACTTGATCTTCGCGATCCAGGCCAGCGCGTTGTGGCTGTGGCCGTGCGAGGTGTCGACGACGAGGAAGTCCACGCCCGCCTCGACCAGGGCCTGGGCCCGGTCGAACGCCTCGGCGCTGGCGCCGACGGCGGCGCCGACCAGCAGCCGGCCCTCGGCGTCCTTGGCGGCGTTCGGGTACTGCTCGGCCTTGACGAAGTCCTTGACGGTGATCAGGCCCTTGATCCGGCCCTCGTCGTCGACCAGCGGCAGCTTCTCGATCTTGTGGCGGCGCAGCAGCGCCATCGCGTCGACGCCGGAGATGCCGACCTTGCCGGTGATCAGCGGCATCGGGGTCATGATCTCGCGGACCTGGCGGCTGCGGTCCGACTCGAAGGCCATGTCGCGGTTGGTGACGATGCCGAGCAGCTTGCCGGCCTCGTCGGCGATCGGCACGCCGGAGATCCGGAACTTGGCGCACAGCGCGTCGGCCTCGCCCAGCGTGGTGTCCGGGCCGACCGTGATCGGGTCGGTGACCATGCCGGACTCGGAGCGCTTCACCAGGTCGACCTGGTTGGCCTGGTCCTCGACCGACAGGTTGCGGTGCAGCACGCCGACACCGCCCTGGCGCGCCATCGCGATGGCCATCCGCGACTCGGTGACCTTGTCCATCGCCGCGGAGAGCAGCGGGATGTTGACGCGGACGTTCCGGGAGACCCGCGAGGAGGTGTCGACCTCGTTCGGCAGCACCTCGGAGGCCCCGGGCAGCAGCAGGACGTCATCGAACGTGAGCCCGAGCATGGCGAACTTCTCGGGTACGCCTGCGGCGTTGTAAGACATTTGGGGGGTACCTTCCGTGGCCGGCCTTATCCGCTCACGCCCTGAGGGTGGGGGCGCATTGATCGCTCACTCGCGCAGACCGCCGAAGCCGGGTGCAATGGGACGATCCTCCAAGGGAGGCCCGCGCACACCCGTGACACTTTGGCAACCCGCCCAGGCGCCGATACCCCATGGTACTGGCACCGCGAATGTGTCCTCGTGTGCCCTTGACAACAACCCCGCCCCGTTGCTCATTCCGCGCGCCGCCGGACGGCCGCCGACCGGAAGGTCCCCAGGTCGGAAAGGTCGGGAGGCCCGGAGCGATCACGAGCCCCGGGAGATCACGAGGCCGGAGCGATCAGGAGCCCGGGGCGATCAGGAGGACTCCTCCGCGAGCGCCCGCAGCCGGCTGAGCGCCCGGTGCTGGGCCACCCGGACGGCGCCGGGCGACATCCCGAGCACCTCACCGGTCTCCTCCGCCGACAGCCCGGCGGCCACGCGCAGCAGCACCAGCTCGCGCTGACGGGCCGGCAGGTTGGACAGCAGCTCCTTGGCCCAGGCCGCGTCGCTGCTCAGCAGCGCCTGCTCCTCCGGTCCGAGCGCCTCGTCCGGCACTTCCGGCAGGTCGTCCTGCGGGACGACGGTCGAGCCGGGCCCGCGCATCGCGGCCCGCTGCAGATCGGCGATCTTGTGCGCGGCGATGCCGTAGACGAAGGCCTCGAACGGCCGTCCCTGGTCCTTGTACCGGGGAAGCGCGCAGAGCACCGCGACGCAGACCTCCTGTGCGACGTCGTCCACGTGGTGCCGGGCGCCGCCGGGCAGCCGGACCAGTTTGGCGCGGCAGTACCGCAGCGCCAGCGGGTGGACGTAGGCGAGCAGGGCGTCGATCGCCGGGCCCTCGCCGCGGACGGCGGCCACGACCAGCTCGCCCACCAGCGGCGATCCGCCCCTGCCGAGCACCGGCGGGCGGCCCGGTCCGGCTTCGGCGCCGGGGCCGTCGGAATCCGCGTACGACGGATCGTGACCCGGGCCGGAGGGCTCGGCCTCCACCGGGTCCGCCTGGCCGGCCGCACCGGCGACGTCGTCGCGCATCGGTCCATGGTGCCTGGTCGAGCGGGAAAACGCGGCACCGCGTCCGGAGTTGTGCACCGGAACGTTATGCGCTGGCGCACCGAGGGGCGTGCCGCGTACCACCGGCCCCTCCTGCACCGTGCCGCCTCCCGCCCCGCCGTCGGTGGTCCTGTCCGTCGCGCCGTCCGCCGAGTGTCCTGCGGCTGCGTGGTTCGCCGCAGTGCCTGTCCGCTGGTCCCCGAGGTGCTCCACTCCTCCATGGTGCAACCTCGGGACCGTGACGTCACACGCCCGTGCGGTGCCCGCTCCGGAAATCACCGGTGGCGCGCCGCACCCGGCGGCGCCGCCGGTGGTCAGCGGACCAGGCCCCAGCGGAAGCCCAGTGCCACCGCGTGCGCGCGGTCGGAGGCGCCGAGCTTCTTGAACAGCCGTCGGGCGTGGGTCTTGACGGTGTCCTCGGACAGGAACAGCTCGCGGCCGATCTCGGCGTTGCTGCGGCCGTGGCTCATGCCCTCCAGGACCTGGATCTCACGCGCCGTCAACGTCGGCGCGGCGCCCATGTCGGGGCTGCGCAGCCGGCGCGGGGCGAGCCGCCAGGTCGGGTCGGCGAGGGCCTGGGTGACGGTGGCCCGCAGTTCGGCGCGCGAGGCGTCCTTGTGCAGGTACCCGCGGGCGCCCGCGGCCACCGCGAGCGCGACACCGTCTAGGTCCTCGGCGACGGTGAGCATGATGATCCGGGCGCCCGGATCGGCGGACAGCAGCCGCCGGACGGTCTCGACCCCACCGAGGCCGGGCATCCGGACGTCCATCAGGACGAGATCGGAGCGGTCGGCCACCCAGCGGCGGAGGACCTCCTCCCCGTTCGTCGCGGTGGTGACCCGGTCCACACCGGGTACGGTCGCGACGGCGCGGCGAAGCGCCTCGCGGGCGAGCGGGGAATCGTCGCAAACGAGAACGGAAGTCATGACCGTCGTCCTCCGCAGCTGATCCGCGTCACGTTGAGCCTCCTGGGCTGGTACGAACCTCTCCGACACGGCCGATCGGCGACAGACTCCGTCCTGATCGCCCCGACTTGCCCGCGATCGTTCCCGACGTCCGGCGCCCGCTAACCGCCTCCGCACTTCCAACGACCGTCACTCGAATGAGTTACGGCCTTCAGGGCCATCTCCACCACTGTACGTGGCCAACCCGTTACCGATCAGCCGCACCGCGGTGCACACGCCGCACTTTTGCGCAGCTCGCGCGCGGTGGGCGTACGACCCGCACACCGATTCGGCATGTCGTGCGCCCGTCGGCCACCCGATTGCCACGCCCGCCCTCGCCGGACCCTTTGCCCACTTTGCCCGTTTTTATAGCTTTCGTATGGTCATTGACTGTTGTGCCAGTGTGTGGATGACTTGTCCATGGAGTTGCCTTAAGTCATATTTCCAGGTGTCCACACCAGTGCATCGAAGCCCCGCCGTACCGCCCGGCAGCAGCCCGCCGAGCGCCCGGCTGACGGCCGACGGCCTCTGAAGGGAATGAGCCATGGCAGATTTCTCCCGTCTCCCCGGTCCCAACGCGGACCTCTGGGACTGGCAGCTCTCCGCGGCCTGCCGGGGCGTGGACAGCTCGCTCTTCTTCCACCCCGAGGGCGAGCGCGGGGCGGCGCGCAGTTCACGCGAGGCCAGCGCCAAGGAGGTCTGCATGCGCTGCCCGGTGATCGCCGAGTGCGCGGCGCACGCGCTGGCGGTCCGCGAGCCGTACGGGGTCTGGGGCGGGATGACCGAGGACGAGCGCGAGGAGATGCTGGGGCGCTCGCGGCACCGGCTGGTGGAGGTCCCGCTGGCCCCGCCGGCCGTCGCGCACCGCTAGCCCCGCCTCCACGGCGCGCCGTGAAGAAACGTTTCTTCTCGGCGCCTCAGCCTGCCCACAGCCGGTACGGGGCCCACCGGAGCCCCGTCACGCACCGTCAGCGGGCACCCGCCGCACCGGCCAGCCGCTCCAGCATCAGCGCCACGGCCGGCACCTCGGCCAGGTCCGGCAGGGTCAGCGCGACCACCTGGCGCACCGCCGGCGCCCCGGAGGCCGTCCGCACCGGCACCGTCGACACGCCGTCAGGGCGCACCGACTGCAGCGCCAGCCGTGGCAGCACCGCCACCCCCAGGCCGGCCGCGACCAGGCCGACCACCGCCGGGTAGTCATCCGTCGCGAAGTCGATCCGGGGCTCGAAGCCCGCTCCCGCGCAGAGCTCCACCAGGTGCCCACGGCACTGCGGGCAGCCGGCGATCCACTGTTCCCCCGCCAGCCCGGCCAGCTCCACCGGCCCGCCCCGCCCGGCCAGTCGGTGGCCGGCGGGCAGCAGGCCCACCAGCGGGTCGTCCAGCAACGGGGTGACCACCAGGTCGGACCAGTCGGTGCCGGCCGTCAGCTGCTGCGCCTCCAGATTGGCCTCGGCCCGCGCCTCGCGCGGTGTGCCGTGCGCGGGGATGGGCAGCGAAACGGCGCCCTCGGACTGCGGGTAGCGGAAGGCCAGCGCGATCTCGCACTCACCGCCGCGCAGCATCGCCAGCGATTCCGGCGGCTCCGCCTCGACCAGCGACACGCGCACCCCCGGATGGCTGTCCCGCAGCCGGGCGACGGCGGGCGGCACCAGGGTGGAGCTCGCGGTCGGGAAGGAGACCAGCCGCACCCGGCCGGCCCGCAGCCCGGCGATCGCGGCCACCTCCTCCTCGGCGGCGGAGAGCCCGGCCAGGATTCCGGTGGCATGCTTGAGCAGGACGCGCCCGGCTTCGCTGAGCTGCATCCCCCGGCCGGAGCGGACCACCAGAGGCGTGTCCACGGACTTCTCCAGGGCCTTCATCTGCTGGCTGATGGCGGGCTGGGTACACCCCAGCTCGCGGGCGGCGGCGGAGAAGGAGCCGGTGCGGGAGACGGCACGCAGGACGCGCAGGTGGCGGGCCTCGATCATGCCTCAGTTATAAGGCAGTCTTTGCGTTCTGCAAAATTCTACTGATAGTTGAAGCCTCAAAGGCGAACGCCGGAGGCCCGGCCGCCACCCCTCGCGGGGCGCGGACCGGGCCTCCGGTCAGTGGTTCGGGCCTCAGTGCGAGTGGCCGTGACCGTGGGAGTGACCGCTGTCGGCCTCCTCCTCCTTCTTCTCCACCACGAGGGTCTCGGTGGTGAGGAGCAGGGAGGCGATCGAGGCGGCGTTCTCCAGGGCGGAGCGGGTGACCTTGACCGGGTCGATGACGCCGGCCTTCACCAGGTCGCCGTACTCGCCGGTGGCCGCGTTGTAGCCCTGGCCGTTCTCCAGCTCGGCGACCTTGGAGGTGATGACGTAGCCCTCCAGGCCGGCGTTCTGGGCGATCCAGCGCAGCGGCTCGTGCAGCGCCTTGCGGACCACCGCGACACCGGTCGCCTCGTCGCCCGTCAGGCCCAGGCCGCCGTCCAGCACCTTGGCGGCGTGGACCAGGGAGGCGCCACCACCGGCGACGATGCCCTCCTCGACCGCGGCACGGGTCGCCGAGATGGCGTCCTCCAGGCGGTGCTTGCGCTCCTTCAGCTCCACCTCGGTGGCGGCGCCGACCTTGATGACGCAGACGCCGCCGGCCAGCTTGGCCAGGCGCTCCTGCAGCTTCTCGCGGTCCCAGTCGGAGTCGGTCGCGGCGATCTCGGCCTTGATCTGGGCGACGCGGCCGGCCACGGCCTCGCTGTCACCGGCACCGTCGACGACGGTGGTCTCGTCCTTGGTGATGGTCACGCGGCGGGCGGTGCCCAGCACGTCCAGGCCGACCTGGTCGAGCTTGAGGCCGACCTCCTCGGAGATGACCGTGCCGCCGGTCAGGGTGGCCAGGTCGCCGAGGATCGCCTTGCGGCGGTCGCCGAAGCCCGGGGCCTTGACGGCGACGGCGTTGAAGGTGCCGCGGATCTTGTTCACGACCAGGGTCGACAGCGCCTCGCCGTCGACGTCCTCGGCGATGATCAGCAGCGGCTTCGACGCACCGCTCTGCAGGATCTTCTCCAGCAGGGGCAGCAGCTCCTGGATGGAGGAGATCTTGCCCTGGTTGATCAGGATGTACGGGTCCTCCAGGACCGCCTCCTGCCGCTCCGCGTCGGTGACGAAGTACGGCGACAGGTAGCCCTTGTCGAACTGCATGCCCTCGGTGAAGTCCAGCTCCACGCCGAAGGTGTTCGACTCCTCGACGGTGATGACACCGTCCTTGCCGACCTTGTCGATCGCCTCGGCGATCAGCTCGCCGACCTGGGTGTCCTGCGCGGAGAGGGAAGCGACGGCGGCGACGTCGTCCTTGCCCTCGATCTCGCGGGCGATGGACAGCAGGTGCTCGGAGACGGCGGCGACGGCCTTGTCGATGCCCTTCTTCAGGGCGGCCGGGCCGGCGCCGGCGGCGACGTTGCGCAGACCCTCGTTGACCAGGGCCTGGGCCAGCACGGTGGCGGTGGTGGTGCCGTCGCCCGCAACGTCGTTGGTCTTGGTGGCGACCTCCTTGACGAGCTGCGCGCCAAGGTTCTCGTACGGGTCGTCCAGCTCGACCTCGCGGGCGATGGTGACACCGTCGTTGGTGATGGTCGGGGCGCCGAACTTCTTGTCGATGACGACGTTGCGGCCCTTGGGGCCGATGGTCACCTTGACGGTGTCGGCCAGCTTGTTGACACCGCGCTCCAGCGAGCGGCGGGCGTCCTCGTCGAACTGCAGGATCTTCGCCATGTTCCCTATTCCCTCGGGGCTGCGGCCGGCCCACCGGCCGCCGAACTACGTGAACCAACAACCACGCCCCGGGCCATTGTCACGGGGGACACGGATCCGGGGCGGGTCGGGACGACTTACTTCTCGATGATGGCGAGAACGTCGCGGGCGGAGAGGACGAGGTATTCCTCGCCCTGGTACTTGACCTCGGTGCCGCCGTACTTCGAGTACAGGACGATGTCACCCACGGCGACGTCGAGCGGCAGCCGCTGGCCATCCTCGAAGCGGCCCGGGCCGACGGCCAGGACGACGCCCTCCTGGGGCTTCTCCTTGGCGGTGTCCGGGATAACCAGGCCGGAGGCCGTGGTGGTCTCGGCGTCGAGCGGCTGGACCACAATGCGGTCCTCGAGCGGCTTGATGGCAACCTTGCTGCTGGTGGTCACGTCCGAGCTCCCCTTCGGAGATTACGGGGTTTTCTAACGGGTAGGGGCGAACCTGCGAGCCTGCCGTCGCGGGGGTCAGACACGCGTCTTCGCGTTAGCACTCCCCCGGTGGGGAGTGCCAAGGACGACCATAGGCCTGTGTTAGCACTCAGTCAACCAGAGTGCCAACGACGCGCCCCTCGAATCCTGCCGGCCGGGCGGCGACCCGTACTCGTGGCCGCCCGGCGACCGGCGAGAATGGCCCCGTGGACACCGAGAACCTCCAGCCCCTGCTGGCCCCCGAGGGCCAGGCCCTGCTCGCCGAGCTGCGCGAGTTCACCCCTGAGGAGGAACTGGCGCTGGCGACCCGGCTGCGGCGCGAGCACCCGGCGGAGCTGGTGTCGGCGGCATTCGGGCAGGCCCGGCTGCGGCAGCGGGCGCGGGCGAAGTTCGGGGCGGACGCCGATCTCATGTACTTCACGCCCAACGGCGTCGAGCAGTCCACCCGGCGCAGCGTGGCCGAGTGGCGGGCGCAGCGGTTCGCCGCACTGGGCGTGCGGCGCCTGGCCGACCTGTGCTGCGGCATCGGCGGGGACGTGCTGGCGCTGGCCCGGGCAGGCATCGAGGTGCTGGCCGTCGACAAGGACCCGGCGGCCTGCGCCGCCACCGCCGCTAACGCCGCCGCGTTGGGCCTGGCCGACCTGGTCGAGGTGCGCTGCGCGGACGTCGCCGAGGTGGACGTCACCGGCTACGACGCGGTGTTCACCGACCCGGCCAGGCGCACCTCGCGCGGCCGGGTCTTCGACCCGGAGGCGTACGCGCCGCCGCTCTCCTGGGCCGTCAAGGCCGGCCGCCGGACCCCGATCGGGGCGCTGAAGGTCGCCCCGGGCATCCCGCACGAGGCCGTCCCGGCGGACGCCGAGGCGGAGTGGGTCTCCGACCACGGCGACGTCAAGGAGGCGGTGCTCTGGTTCGGCACCCGGGCCGCGCGCCCGCACCGCGCCACCCTGCTGCCGCAGGGCGCCAGCCTGACCGGCGGCGACCTGCCCGACCCGCCGGCCGGCCCGGTCGGGCGCTACCTGTACGAGCCGGACGGCGCGGTGATCCGGGCCCACCTGGTGGCCGAGGTGGCCGAGCGGGTCGGCGGCCGGCTGATCGACCCGAAGATCGCCTACCTGACCTCGGACCGGCTGGTCGACACCCCGTACGCGCACGCCTTCGAACTCACCGACGTGCTGCCGTTCCACATCAAGAAGCTGAAGGCGCTGCTGCGCGACCGCGCGGTCGGCACGGTGGTGATCAAGAAGCGCGGGATGGCGATCACCCCGGAGGAGCTGCGCCGCCAGCTCAAGCCCTCCGGGCCGAACACCGTCACGGTGATCCTCAGCCGCACCGACCACGGCCCGCTGATGATGCTGGGGCAGCCGGTCCGCGCGGACAGCGCGGACTAGCTAGGTGGCGGGGGCCTGGATGTAGTCCTCCAGGCGGGCCACCGAGAAGCCCTGCTCCTGGATCCGGGCCAGCAGGTCCCCGAACATCTGGGTCATCGTGGCGCCCTTGAGCTCCTTGGGGCCGCGGAAGTGCGCCAGGACGATGTCGCCGGGCTTCAGCTTCTTGTCCGCCGCCTGGTACTGCATGTCGTGGATCTGCATCGACTCGCGCCACAGCACGATCGCGCGCGGGCCGCACTGCTGCACCGAGGTGTTGAGCGTCGGGGTGTTGGCGCCGTCGCCGAACGGCGGGCGGAACAGCAGCGGGGCGGTGCCGTACTGCTGGGTGAGCGCGGCCTGGTCGTCGCAGACCTCGGCCTTCTGCTTGTCCGCCGGCAGCTTGCTCATCACCGGGTGGTCCACGGTGTGGTTCTGGATGTGGTTGCCCAGGGCCTGGAGCGGCTTGAAGTAGCCGTAGTCGTTCTTGACGATGTCCTTCGTCAGGAACATCGAGATCGGCACCTTGAGGTCGGTCAGCATCTCGACGAACTTCGGGTCCTTCTCGGCGCCGTCGTCGATGGTGACGAAGACCACCTTGTCGGTCGTCTTGATGTCGCTGAACACCGGTACCGGGCCGGTGCGTTCGAGTTTGACGGGCTTGTCGGCGGGCGGCGCGGGGGCGGGGGCGAGCGGGGTGAGGTTCCACTTCGCCCAGGCCGCCGCGTTCGCGCCCGCCGGGGCGGTGGCGCCGGGGGTGGCGGCCGTGCCGCCGGTCGGGGCGGCCCCGGTGGGCGCGAACGGCGCCGCCGTCGGGGCGGCGGGGGCGGCGCCGCCCCCGCCGCCGTTGTCCCCGCAGGCGGTGGCGAAGGCCAGCAGGGCCAGCGCCCCTGCCGCGTACGTCCTGGTTCTGTTCCGTCGGTCCCTGCTCACCGCACCGCGCTCCCGGTTCCCGTCCAGCCTTCTCTCAGCTATGCACGGTAGCGGCCGGGTCGGCGGTTCCCGCCCCAGGCTGTTCGGCGAGCTCGCTGGTGAAGGACCAGCGGTGCACCGGGCGGCCGAGCAGGTCGGCCGGCGGGTCGGCGACCGGCACCGGCTCGCCGCTCCACCAGGTGATCAGCAGCACCCGGTCCCCGGGGGCGCCGAACAGTTCGAGGCGCTCCAGCCCGGCCCCGCCGCGCACCGCGGGCAGCGCCTCCTCCCGTACCCAGGCGGCGAGTTCGGCCCCCCGGCCGGCCACCGCCCGGGCCTCCCACATCGCGGCGACGGTCACGCGGTGCCGCCGCCGAGGGCGTCGTAGGCCCGGCCGTGGACGTCGGCGTGCCCGCTGCCCGCGGCAGGCACGTGGACGTCGGTCACCGGCAGCGAGGAGTCGGCGGACAGGTCGAGGGCGGAGGGCGCGCGGTCGCGCCACACCATCTCGGAGCCCAGCGCCGCGACCATCGCGCCGTTGTCGGTGCACAGGCCCGGACGGGGCACCCGCAGCCGGATGCCGGCCCGGTCGCAGCGCTGCTGGGCCATCTCGCGCAGCCGCGAGTTGGCCGCGACGCCGCCGCCGATCATCAGGTGGTCGACGCCGTTGGCCTTGCACGCCTTGACGGCCTTGCGGGTCAGCACGTCGGTGACCGCCTCCTGGAAGGACGCCGCCACGTCGGCGATCGGCACCTCCTCGCCGGCCCTGCGCTTGGCCTCCACCCAGCGGGCGACGGCGGTCTTCAGACCGGAGAAGGAGAAGTCGTACTCCGGGTCGTTCCTGCCGCTCAGGCCCCGCGGGAAGGCGATCGCCTTCGGGTCGCCCTCGCGGGCCGTCCGGTCGACCACCGGGCCGCCGGGGAAGCCCAGGCCGAGCACCCGGGCGACCTTGTCGAAGGCCTCGCCGGCCGCGTCGTCGATGGTCGCGCCGAGCGGGCGGACGTCGGTGGTGATGTCCTCGCTGAGCAGCAGCGACGAGTGCCCGCCGGAGACCAGCAGGGCCATCGTCGGCGAGGGCAGCCGGCCGTGCTCCAGCTGGTCGACGCAGATGTGCGAGGCGAGGTGGTTGACCCCGTACAGGGGCTTGTCCAGCGCCCAGGCGTAGGCCTTGGCGGCGCTGACGCCGACCAGCAGCGCGCCGGCCAGGCCGGGGCCGGCGGTGACCGCGATGCCGTCCAGGTCGCTCGCCTTGACCCCGGCGGTGTCCAGGGCGCGCTGGATGGTCGGGACCATCGCCTCCAGGTGCGCGCGGCTGGCGATCTCCGGGACGACACCGCCGAAGCGGGCGTGGTCGTTGACGCTGGAGGCGACCGCGTCGGCCAGCAGCGTGGTGCCGCGCACGATGCCGACGCCGGTCTCGTCGCAGGAGGTCTCGATGCCGAGGACGAGCGGTTCGTCAGCCATGGGGGTTGTCCTCAATGTCCTTCGGGTCGGTGCTGTCAGTGCTCGGGTGGTCGAGGCGCATCACCAGCGCGTCGACGTTGGCGGGCTGGTAGTAGCCGCGCCGGATGCCCACCGGCTCGAAGCCGTGGCGTTCGTACAGCCTCTGGGCGCGCGGGTTGTCCACCCGTACCTCCAGGAGCAGTTCGGCGCAGCCGCGCCGGGCGGACTCCCGGATCAGGTCGGTGAGCAGCGCCGTGCCGAGGCCGGCGCCCTGGTGTCGGTCGTCGACGGCGATGGTCTGGACGTCGCCCTCGCCGGCGATCGCCATCAGCCCGGCGTAGCCGACGATCGTGCCGTCCGGGGCGCAGGCGACGGTGTAGTGGCGGGTGCCGCCGGGGTGGGCGTCGGCCAGCTCGGACCAGAACATCCCGGTGGACCAGGCGTCCTCGGGGAAGAGCCGCTGCTCCAGTTCCACCACCGGCGCGATGTCCCACCAGCGCATCGGGCGCAGGGTGGTGCCGTGGTTCACGCCGGGAGCACCGCCTTGCCCCCCAGAACGGTCTTGTAGCCGGCGGGCACCTGGGCGTCCGGGCGGCGCAGGTACAGCGGCACGTTGGGCAGCAGCTCGCGCCCGGCGGCCAGCTCGGCGGCGGCGAAGCCGGCCAGGGCACCGGCCGACACGTGCTCGGGGCCGTGCGCGCCCGGGAAGGCCTCGGGGTAGAGCAGGGCGCCGGCGCCGACGGAGCGCGGCTGGACGGCCGGCTCGGCCGGGCGGTCCACGTTCGGTCCCTCGGTGCGGCGGCCCTCGGCGTCGTACGAGGCCCAGTAGACCTCCTTGCGGCGCGCGTCGGTGGCCACCGTGAACGGCTGCCCGGCCAGGCCCTCGGCGCGGGCCTGGAAGGCGATCGCGTCCAGGGTGCAGACGCCGTGCACCGGCAGCCCGAGGGCGTGGCCGAGCGCGGCGGCGGTCACCAGGCCGACCCGCAGGCCGGTGTACGGGCCCGGCCCGACGCCGACCGCGATGCCGGTCAGCCGGTGCTTGTCGACCCCGGCCGCCCGCAGGACGCCGTCGATCGCGGGCAGCAGCAGTTCACCGTGGCGCCGGGCGTCGACCTGGTGGGTCTCGGCCAGGACGGCGGTGCCGTCGTGGACGGCGGCGGTAACGGCGGGGGTGGCGGTGTCGAACGCGAGCAGCAGCACGGGTCAAGGTTAGACCGACGTTGGGCCGACCGGCCGATCGGCCGGGTGTACCACTCGGGAACACACATCCGAGGCGCTGCGACCCGGACGGACGGACCTGGCACGATGGGGCCGTACGAAAAGGGACGGCGGCGGGAGCGGCACGTGGCGAAGATGGGTCCTGGAGTGGTGGTCACGGGGCTGACCCTGGGGGCCCTGGCGGTGGTGAGCCTGCTGGCCTTCCAGGCCAGCGGCGCCCAGAGCCGGGCGGGCGTCGCCCCCAAGCCCACGACCACCACCGTGGCGACCGGCGCGGCGCCCACCGCGGCGCCGAGCGCCTCGGCCACCCCGACCGTCCCGCCGCTGCCGGCCACCTCGGGCACCGGCATCCGGGTCGTGTACTCGGTCGGCAGCCACTACGTCTGGCTGGTCGACCCGAAGAAGAACCCGCAGGTCGCCGCCGCCTTCGCGGTCGCCCCGGGCACGGTCGAGCCGACCCCCGGCAGCTACGCGGTGTACAGCCGCACCGCGACCACCACGGGGACGGACGGCCGGCAGATCGAGCACGTGGTGCGCTTCGCGCAGCAGAACGGCGTGGTGTTCGGTTTCAGCGCGGCGGTGGACGGCGCGACCCCGACCGCCGACCCGAAGGCCAAGACCGGCGGCATCCGCAGCGGCCGCGCCGAGGGCCAGCTGCTCTGGGACTTCGCGCCGAAGGACACCAAGGTGGTCGTGGTCGCCTGAGGCGGCTTCACGCGGCCCGGGGTGACTGCGCCTCGGGCTCCTCGGCCTGCCTCGGCTTCGGCTCGGGCGGGGTGGACACCGCCTCGGCGGCCGCGCAGGCGGCCAGCAGGGCCCGCATCGGCTCCCCCGCGGCACTGCGGGCGGGCTCTCCGGCTCCGGGCTCTCCGGCTCCGGCGGCGCGAACGGTGCGCTCCGGGGCGGGGGTGGTGCTCGACATGGCGCCTCCCTAGTTAGGCAGACCTAACCGCAGCACCCATCCCACCACGCCTGGCACCCCGCCCGCAACATCTTGCCGACAGCTTGTCGGCAAGTCGTCGGCTAGTCGTCGGCGCGAGCCGCCGCCGGCCCCCGGCGCTCCTACTCGGCCAGTGCGGCCAGCTCGGCGCCCGCCCAGCGCGGGCCGATGCCGGTCAGCAGCACCCGGCGCGGGTCCTGGTCGTCCCCGTCGTCGTCCGCGCCGCCCAGGGCCCGCTCGATCCGGACCTCCAGCCGGTCCTCGGACAGCCGCTCGACCTTGCCCTCGCCCCACTCGACCACGACCACCGACTCCGGCAGCGAGACGTCCAGGTCGAGGTCCTCCATCTCGTCCAGGTCCCCGCCCAGCCGGTACGCGTCCACGTGGACCAGGGCCGGGCCGCCGACCAGGGAGGGGTGCACCCGGGCGATCACGAAGGTCGGCGAGGTCACCGCCCCGCGGACCTGCAGCCCCTCCCCCAGGCCCCGGGTCAGCGTGGTCTTCCCCGCTCCCAGCTCGCCGGAGAGCAGCACCAGGTCCCCCGGCCGCAGCAGCGCGGCCAGCTCCCGGCCGAGCCGGCCCATCCGCTCCGGGGTGGGGACGGTGAGAGTGGCGTGCGAGCCCATGCGCGTGTCGTGCCCTTCGGTCCGTACGGCGTGCCGACCACCGGCCGCCACCGCTACGGTGCCACATCACCGCACCCCGGTGCGGCGGGCGGGTGGGGGGCGAAGCGGCGGACGGAGCGTCAGGCGGGATCGGCGGCCGGCTCGGCGGGCCGTTCCCGGGCCAGGTCGAGGACGGCCGCGGGCAGCGGCGCGGCCCCGGCGTAGTCGGCGGCCCGGCGCAGCAGCACCGCCAGCTCGCGGTCGACCAGCTCCGGCCGCTCCAGCATGACCAGGTGTCCGGCGCCGTCGGCGAGGACGAGTTCGGCGCCCGGCAGCCGCTCGGCCATCACCTCGCTGTGCGCCGAGGGTGTCAGCAGGTCCTTCGTCCCGGCCAGCACCAGGGTCGGCAGGCCGAGCAGGGCGGCCAGCGCCTCGAACTTCTCGTGCGCGCCGAACACCGGGTAGAACTCGGCGACCACGTCGATCGGGGTGGCGTCCAGCAACTGCTCGGCGAAGCGCACCACCCCGGGGTCGACGTCCCGGCTGCCGAAGGAGAACTTCCGGTAGAACACGGACGTCACGTCCGAGCCCAGCCGCCTGGTCGCCTCCACCAGGTCGACCTGGCGGCCCAGCAGCCGCACCACCCCGGGCGCGACCCGCTTGAACAGCTTGGCGCCGACCGCCGGCAGTCCGAGGCTCACCGAGTTCCAGTCGCCCGCGAGCGTGCCGACCAGGGCGACCCCGGCGACCCGCTCCCGGAACAGCTCCGGGTACTGGTCGGCCAGGGCCATCACCGTCATGCCGCCCATCGAGTGGCCCACCAGCACCAGCGGCCCGGTCGGCGCGACGGCGTCGATCACCGCCCGGAGGTCGCCGCCCAGCTGGTCGATCCCGGCCGGCTCGCCCGCCAGGAACGAGCGGGAGCGCTCGGAGCGGCCGTGGCTGCGCTGGTCCCAGAAGACCAGCCGCATGCCCTCGCGCAGCGCGGCCCGCTGGAAGTGCCAGCTGTCCTGGTTGAGGCAGTAGCCGTGGCAGAACACCACGGTCAGCGGCTCGGCGCCGCCGGCCGCCCGCCCGCCACAGCGGCTCTCGGGGGTCTCAGAGGTCTCGGGGCGCGGGCCGTCCGGCTCCGCCCAGCCGGTGCCGTCCAGCTCGACGTACAGCTCGGTGCCGTCCGGTGCGGCCACCGTCCTCGGGCGTCCGCGCAGCGAGCCGTACGGGGCGCTCGCGTCCAGCTCGGCCCGGGCCCGGCGGCGGGTCGCCCGGCCGACGGTCAGCCGCTCTATCGCCACCCCGGCGGCCGCCCCGGCCGCCAGCACGCCGACGGAGATCCCGATCACGCCCGCGCGGCTCACCCCGGAGGCCGCGCCGGCCGCCTTGGCCACCGCCGCGACCGCTCCGTCCCCGGTCGGCGCGTCGGTCATGCCGGGAGGCCCTCGGCGTGGCTGCCGCCCAGGTAGCGGCGGGGCACCCGGGCGCCGATCCGGGTGACGATCTCGTACGAGATGGTGCCGCAGGCGCGGGCCCAGTCCTCGGCGGTCGGCTCGCCGCGCTCGCCGTTGCCGAAGAGGATCGCCTCGTCGCCGATCGCGGGGGTGTCCCCGCCCAGGTCCACCACGAACTGGTCCATCGCCACCCGGCCGGCCACCGTGCGCCACTTGCCGTCGATCTGCACCGGTCCGGTGCCGCTGGCGTGCCGGGGGACGCCGTCGCCGTAGCCGACCGGGACCAGGCCCAGGGTGGTCGGGCCGGGCGTCGTGTAGTGGTGGCCGTAGCTGACCCCGTGCCCGCCGGGGACCTGCTTGACCAGCGCCAGCCGCGCGGACAGCGCCATCACCGGGCGCAGCCCGAAGTCGGCCGGCGAGCCCACCTCGGGCACCGGCGACAGCCCGTACGCGGCCAGGCCGGTGCGCACCAGGTCGAAGTGCGACTCCGGCAGCAGCAGGGTGGCCGGCGAGTTCGCCAGGTGCCGGACCTCGGGGCGCAGCCCGGCCGCCTCGGCCGCGGCCAGCGCGGCGCGGTAGGAGTCGAGCTGGGCCTGGATCGACGGGTGGCCGGGCTCGTCGGCGGCGGCGAAGTGCGACCAGACGCCGACGACCCTGAGCAGCCCCTCGGCCTCGGCGCGCCGGGCGGCGGCCACCAGCTGCGGCCAGTCGTGCGGCTGGCAGCCGTTGCGGCCGAGACCGGTGTCGGCCTTCAGGTGCACGCGGGCGGGGATGCCGGTCTCGCGGACGGCCGGCAGCAGTTCGTCCAGCGCCCACCGGCCGCTGACCGAGATGTCCAGGTCCGCGCGCAGCGCCTCGGCCCACGGCCCGCCGGGCGTCCACAGCCAGCACAGGATGCGGGCCCGCTCCGGGCGGATGCCCGCGGCCCGCAGCGCCAGCGCCTCGTCGGGCGTCGCGCAGCCGAGCCAGCCGATCCCGTCGGCGACCGCCTCCCGGGCGCACTCGACCGCGCCGTGGCCGTAGGCGTCCGCCTTGACCGCGAGCATCACCGCCGCGCCGGCGGCGCGCTCGCGCAGCGCCGCGAGGTTGCCGCGCAGGGCGGCGAGATCGATGGTCGCCTCGGCACGGACGCCGTCGGTCAGGGTGGCGGTGCCGGTCGTGTTCGCAGTTGTCATCAGGGTCAGTCTCCCAGACGTCCCGGAGTCCTCGCCGAACGGCCCGTCGGCGCGGCGGCCGGCGACCGGGCCGCCGCCCGCCGCGCCGACCGGCGGCGAACCGCTCGTCACCTCCTCGTTCGGACGCCGGAGACGGACCGCCCGGTTCCGCTCCCGCACCGCCGCCGCCGCGCCCGGACAGGCCCCGCTGGGCCCGCCGTCAGGCCCGGCGTACCGCCCGCCACACCGCGGGCAGCGCCTCGGCCACCGCCAGGGCCGTCACCGGCGCGCCCGGCTCGCCCGCCGCCCGGCGGCCCGCCAGGCCGTGCAGGTAGGCGGCCACCGACGCGGCGTCCAGCGGCGCGAGGCCCGCCGCCAGGAGCGAGCCCGCCAGGCCGGCCAGGACGTCCCCGCTGCCGGCGGTGGCCAGCCAGGAGGTGCCGGTGGGGTTGACCCGGACGGCGCCGCCCGGGTCGGCGACCACCGTGGTGGAGCCCTTCAGCAGCACGGTCGCGCGGTAGGCGGCCGCCAGTCGGCGGGCGGTGGCCAGCCGGGCGGCGGCCAGGTCGTCGGCGGCCGGCGGCGGGGTGCCGTCGGCGCCCGCGAGCAGCCGGGCGGCCTCGCCGGTGTGCGGGGTGAGCAGGGTGGGCGCGGTGCGGCCGGCCAGTGCGTCCGGGCCGAGCCGGCCCAGCTCGGTGAGCCCGTCCGCGTCCACCAGCACCGGAACGTCGCTCGCCAGCGCCTCGGTCAGCGCCTGTCGCGCCCCCTCGCCGCCGCCCGGCCCGACCACCCAGGCCTGCACCCGCCCGGCCCCGGCCGGCCCGCCCTCGGTGACCAGGGTCTCCGGGTGGCGCCGCACCACCTCCTCGGCCGCCGTGCCGACGTACCGGACGGCGCCCGCACCGCCCCGCAGCGCCCCGGCGACCGCCAGCAGCGCCGCCCCCGGGTATGCCACCGAGCCGGCGGCCACCCCGACCACGCCGCGCCGGTACTTGTCGCTCTCCGCGCCCGGCAGCGGCAGCAGCGCCGCCACGTCGGCGTGCTGCAGGGCCGTCACGTCCGCCTCCGGCAGCTCCAGGCCGATGCCGACCAGCTGCACGGCGCCCGTGTACGAGGCCCCCGGGTCGACCAGCAGCCCGGGCTTGTACGTGCCGAAGCAGACCGTGACGTCGGCGCGCAGCGCCGCGCCCGGCACCTCGCCGGTGTCGGCGTCGACCCCGCTGGGGACGTCCACCGCCACCACGACGCCGCGCCGCGGGGCCCGCGCGTACGGCGCCGCCTCGGCGCGCAGCCCGCCCCGGCCGCCGATGCCGACGATGCCGTCCAGCACCAGGTCCGCGCGCGAGAAGTCGGCCAGGCCGACTTCCTGCTCCACCGTCACCCGCCCGCCGGCCGCCCGCAGCGCGGCCAGCCCGCCCGAGTGCGCCCGCTCCGGCGCCAGCAGCACCGCCGTCACCCGCGCCCCGCGCCGGGCCAGCGCGGCCCCGGCGTACAGCGCGTCGCCCCCGTTGTCGCCGCTGCCCGCCAGCACCGTCACCCGGCTGCCGTACACCCGCCCTCGACGGCGCGTCAGCAGCCGCGCACAGGTCGCGGCCAGCCCCGCGGCCGCCCGCTGCATCAGCGTGCCCTCGGGCAGCCGCGCCATCAGCGCGCCCTCGGCGGCCCGGACGGCTTCCACACGGTGTGCATGACGCATGACGGAACTCCTCCAGCAGTCGGCTACCGCCGACGCTAGCCCGCGTCACCACCTGACGGGAGCCGGGCCTGCGGCACACTTTCGCGTGACAACCACTTCGATCCCCACCGGCTTGAGTCCGTGCACCTACCTTGAGGCTCGACACGAACCAGCAGGAGGGAGAAGGGCCATGGTCGCCATGCCGGCAGTCGAGCACCCGTCGGGCGAGGACAGCCTCCTCCAGGCGTTTCTGGAGCTGGACACCCCGCCCGGCTTCAAGGCGGAGCTCATCGAAGAGGAGATCGTCGTGACGCCGCCACCGGACGGGGCCCACGAGACCGCGTTCTCGCTGCTCGCCAAGCAGTTCTTCCGCAAGGCCGCGATCGATCTGGACCTCTCGGGAAACAAGGGCCTGGTCATCGCCCCCAAGAGCCGCTTCATCCCGGACGGCACCGTGGTCCCGGTCAACCACTTCGAGAACACCGACTCCTGGGCCCCCGCCGAAGGTGTCCTACTCGTCTTCGAGATCAATTCGACCAACCCGCACAAGGACCGCGAACCCAAGCGCAAGGGTTACGCCGCTGCGGGAATCCCCAGCTACCTGCTGATCGACCGCAGCGAGGGCATGGTCACCCTCTTCACCCAACCCGAGGGCGAGGACTACCACACCCGGACCAAGGTCGAGTTCGGCAAGTCGATCGACCTGCGCGCCCCGTTCTCCTTCACGCTCGACACGGCGCCCCTGCGGTAGGACGCAGCCACCGCAGGGGCGCCGTGAGGCCGAGTGACTACTCGACGGTGACCGACTTCGCCAGGTTGCGCGGCTGGTCGACCTCGTGCCCCTTGGCCGTGGCCAGCTCGCAGGCGAAGACCTGCAGCGGGACGGTGGAGACCAGCGGCTGCAGCAGGGTCGGGGTGACCGGGATGCGGATCAGGTGGTCCGCGTACGGGACGACCGCCTCGTCGCCCTCCTCGGCGATCACGATCGTGCGGGCGCCGCGGGCCCGGATCTCCTGGATGTTGGAGACGATCTTGTCGTGCAGGATCGACCGCCCGCGCGGCGAGGGCACGACCACCACGACCGGCAGCCCCTCCTCGATCAGCGCGATCGGGCCGTGCTTGAGCTCGCCCGCCGCGAAGCCCTCGGCGTGCATGTACGCCAGCTCCTTGAGCTTGAGCGCGCCCTCCAGGGCCACCGGGAAGCCGACGTGGCGGCCGAGGAACAGCACCGAGCGGGCGTCGGCCAGCGAGCGGGCCAGCTCACGCACCGGCTCCATGGTCTCCAGGACCTGCTCGAGCTGCTTCGGCGCGTCGCCGAGCTCCTTGATGACGGCGAAGATCTCGTCGCCCCACTTGGTGCCGCGCACCTGGCCCAGGTACAGGGCGACCAGGTAGCAGGCGACCAGCTGGGTCAGGAACGCCTTGGTGGACGCGACCGCGACCTCCGGACCGGCGTGCGTGTACAGCACGGCGTCCGACTCGCGCGGGATGGTGGAGCCGTTCGTGTTGCAGATCGCCAGCACCTTGGCACCCTGCTCACGGGCGTGCCGCAGGGCCATCAGGGTGTCCATGGTCTCGCCGGACTGCGAGATGGCGATGACCAGCGTCCCCGGGCCCATGATCGGGTCGCGGTAGCGGAACTCGGAGGCGACCTCGACCTCGCAGGGGATGCGGGTCCAGTGCTCGATCGCGTACTTGGCGATCATGCCGGCGTGGAAGGCGGTGCCGCAGGCGACGATGACGACCTTGTCGACGGACCGCAGGTCGGCGTCGGAGATCCGCAGCTCGTCCAGGGTGAGCCGGCCGTCGGTGCCGATCCGGCCGAGCAGGGTGTCGGCCACGGCCTTCGGCTGCTCGGCGATCTCCTTGAGCATGAAGTAGTCGTAGCCGCCCTTCTCGGCGGCGGAGGCGTCCCAGTCGACGTGGTACTCGCGCACCTCGGCCGGGGTGCCGTCGAAGTCGGTGACGGTCACGCCCTCCCGACGCAGCTCGACGACCTGGTCCTGGCCCAGCTCGATCGCCTCGCGGGTGTGCGCGATGAAGGCGGCGACGTCCGAGGCGAGGAAGTTCTCGCCCTCGCCGCGGCCGACGACCAGCGGCGAGTTGCGGCGGGCGCCCACGACGACGTCCGGCGCGTCGGCGTGCACGGCCACCAGGGTGAATGCGCCCTCCAGCTGACGGCAGACCACGCGCATGGCCTCGGCGAGGTCGCCCTGGTAGGACTCGCCCAGCAGGTGGGCGACGACCTCGGTGTCGGTCTCGGACCGGAGGGTGTGGCCGCGCTCGGCGATCCCGGCGCGCAGCTGGGCGAAGTTCTCGATGATGCCGTTGTGCACCACCGCGACCCGCTGGTCGTCGTCCAGGTGGGGGTGGGCGTTGGCGTCCGTCGGACCGCCGTGGGTGGCCCAGCGGGTGTGGCCGATGCCGGTGGTGCCGCCGGGCAGAGGGGACTCGGCGAGCGACTTCTCCAGGTTGGCGAGCTTCCCGGCCCGCTTGTCGGTGGACAGGCTCCACTGCCCGTCGGAGTCCTGGACCTGCACCGCGACACCGGCCGAGTCGTAACCCCGGTATTCCAGGCGCTGCAGGCCTGCGATTACTACGTCGAGGGCGGACTGCGCGCCCACGTATCCAACAATTCCGCACATGCGTGCCAGCATAAGGGCGGTTCTGTGGCCGTATTCCCGTCTCGGGCGAACGCTGCGTGACCGACACCACAACCACGGTGAACGCCGCGACGGCTCACAATGGAGCATGTGCTGACCGAACTCTGTACGCGGGGCGCCACCACGCCCGGCCCGTCGCCGTCCCCCTACGTGGACCTCAGCCGGGCCGAGTGGAGCGCGCTGCGCGAGCGTACGCCGCTGCCGCTGACCGCCGAGGAGGTGGAGCAGCTGCGCGGCCTCGGCACCGCCCTCGACCTGGACGAGGTACGTGACGTCTACCTGCCGCTGTCGAGGCTGCTGAACCTGTACATCCACGCCACGCACGAACTGCGCGGCACCCTGGGCAAGTTCCTCGACACCCCGGACACCGAGCGCACCCGCACCCCGTTCATCATCGGGGTGGCCGGGTCCGTCGCCGTCGGCAAGTCGACGACCGCCCGCCTCCTGCAGGCCCTGCTCGCCCGCTGGCCCGAACACCCCCGGGTCGAGCTGGTCACCACCGACGGCTTCCTGCTGCCCAACGCCGAGCTGCGCCGCCGCGGCCTGATGGCCCGCAAGGGCTTCCCCGAGTCGTACGACCGCCGGGCGCTGACCCGCTTCGTCGCGGACGTGAAGGCGGGCAAGGAGCGGCTCAGCGCCCCGGTCTACTCGCACCTGGTGTACGACATCGTGCCGGACGAGCGGCTGACCGTGGAGCGCCCGGACATCCTGATCGTCGAGGGCCTGAACGTGCTCCAGCCGGCCCTGCCCGGCACCGACGGCCGCACCCGCCTCGCGGTCGCCGACTACTTCGACTTCTCGATCTACGTCGACGCCCGGACGGACGACATCGAGCACTGGTACCTGGACCGCTTCCGCAAGCTGCGGCAGACCGCCTTCCAGGACCCGAACTCCTACTTCCGCCGCTTCACCGAGGTGCCGGAGGAGGAGGCGATGGAGTACGGCCGACAGGTCTGGCGCACCATCAACAAGCCCAACCTGCTGGAGAACGTGCTGCCGACCCGCGGCCGGGCCACCCTGGTCCTGCAGAAGGGCGCGGACCACAAGGTCCGCCGGGCGCTGCTGCGCAAGCTCTGAGGCACCGCGAAGGCCCCCGCCGAGCCCTTGAACTCAAGAACCCAAGGAGCCCGGCGGGGGCCTTCGTCGCGTACCGGCTCAGCCCAGGTGGGTGCGCACCGCTTCGGCCAGCCGCTGCGCGACCGCCTCGGCCTGCACCGCGTCGGCGGCTTCGACCATCACCCGGACCAGCGGCTCGGTGCCCGACGAGCGCAGCAGCACCCGGCCGGTGGCGCCCAGTTCGGCCTCGGCTGCGGCGACGGCGGCCGCCAGCCCGGTGCTGGTGGCGACCCGGCTCTTGTCGACGCCCTTGACGTTGATCAGCACCTGCGGCAGCCGGGTCATCACGGTGGCCAGGTCGGCCAGCGGCTGCTTGGTGGCGGCCAGCCGGGCGCCCAGCATCAGGCCGGTGAGGGTGCCGTCGCCGGTGGTGGCGTGGTCCAGCAGGATGACGTGGCCGGACTGCTCGCCGCCCAGTGCGAAGCCGTGCTCCTTCATGGCCTCCAGCACGTAGCGGTCGCCGACGGCGGTCTCCACCAGGTCGATGCCCTCGCGCTCCATCGCCAGCTTGAAGCCGAGGTTGGACATCACGGTGGCCACCGCGGTGTTGCGGCGCAGGGTGCCGGCCTCCTTCATGGCGACCGCGAGGATGGCGATGATCTGGTCGCCGTCGACCTCGTTGCCGTCGGCGTCGGCGGCCAGGCAGCGGTCGGCGTCGCCGTCGAGGGCGATGCCGAAGTCGGCCCGGTACTCCTTCATCGCGACGCGCAGCCGGTCCAGGTGGGTGGAGCCGACGCCGTCGTTGATGTTGAGGCCGGTGGGCTCGGCCCCCAGGGTGTGGACGACCTCGGCGCCGGCCCGGGCGAAGGCCTCGGGGGCGACGTAGGCGGCCGCGCCGTGGGCGCCGTCGATGACGACCTTGACGCCGTCCAGGCGGTTGGGCAGCACGCCGATCAGGTGGGCGACGTACTTGTCGAAGCCCTCGGTGTACTCGCGGACCCGGCCGACGGCGGCGCCGGTCGGACGGTTCCAGTCCTCCTCGCCCAGCGTGTGCTTGCGGTAGTGGGTCTCGATCGCGTCCTCGATCCGGTCGTCCAGCTTGTGGCCGCCGCGGGCGAGGAACTTGATGCCGTTGTCCGGCATGGCGTTGTGGCTGGCGGACAGCATCACGCCGAAGTCGGCGCCGAGCGCGCCGGTGAGGTACGCCACGGCCGGGGTGGGCAGGACCCCGACCCGCAGGACGTCGACGCCGGCGCTCGCCAGGCCGGCGATGACGGCGGCTTCCAGGAACTCGCCCGAGGCACGCGGGTCACGGCCGACCACCGCGACCGGCCGGTGGCCCTCGAAGGCGCCGGCCTCGCCGAGCACGTGCGCGGCCGCGACCGACAGCCCGAGCGCGAGCTCCGCCGTCAGTCCCTCGTTGGCCACCCCGCGTACGCCGTCCGTACCGAAGAGTCGTCCCACTGTCCGTCCTCCATCACCACTGCTCGGAACCCAACCGACGATCCCGGCCGCCGCACAGGAGCCGGGGAACACGTCGCCCCGGAGTACACGTGGTACTCCGGGGCGACGGTTTCGCACATCCAGGGGGTGCACCGCCAGGGCGGAGCGCACCCCCGGGGGCGCGACTAGCGCTTGCTGTACTGCGGCGCCTTGCGGGCCTTCTTGAGACCGGCCTTCTTGCGCTCGACGGCGCGGGCGTCACGCATCAGGAAGCCGGCCTTCTTGAGGGCGGCGCGGTTGTTGTCCACGTCGGCCTCGTTCAGGGCGCGGGCGACGCCGAGGCGCAGCGCGTAGGCCTGGCCGGAGGTGCCGCCACCGCTGATGCGGGCGACGACGTCGTAACGGCCGTCCAGCTCGAGGAGCTTGAAGGGCTCGTTGACGGTCTGCTGGTGCACCTTGTTCGGGAAGTAGCCCTCGAGGGTGCGGCCGTTGATCTTCCACTGGCCGGTGCCGGGGACGATGCGCACGCGGGCGATCGCCTCCTTGCGACGGCCGAGGCCGGCGCCGGGGGTCGCCTCGCCGAAGCGGCCGGCCAGGGACTCGGAGGTGTAGCTCTCCTCGGAGGTGTACTCGCCCTCGACGGCCTCAGCGGCCTCGTCGAAGTCGACCTCAAGGGTTTCAGTGGTCTCGGCCACGATGTTCCTCAGCTCTTTTCAGTGTTGGGGGGCTTGGTGGCCGAATTACTGCGCGACCTGGGTGATCTCGAACGGCACCGGCTGCTGGGCAGCGTGCGGGTGCTGGTCGCCCGAGTAGACCTTGAGCTTCGAGAGCATCTGACGGCCCAGGCTGTTCTTGGGGATCATGCCCTTGATGGCCTTCTCGACGGCCTTCTCCGGGTTGTTCGCCAGCAGGTCGTCGTAGCGCACCGAGCGCAGACCGCCCGGGAAGCCCGAGTGGCGGTAGGCCAGCTTCTGGGTCTTCTTGTTACCGGACAGGTGCACCTTGTCGGCGTTGATGATGATGACGAAGTCACCAGTGTCAACGTGCGGCGCGTAGATCGCCTTGTGCTTGCCCCGGAGGAGGTTGGCGGCCTGGGACGCCAGGCGGCCGAGCACGACGTCGGTCGCGTCGATGACGTGCCACTGACGCTGGACGTCGCCGGGCTTGGGGCTGTACGTACGCACGGTCGTAGCCTTCGCTTTTCAGTGAGTGAGTCCTGACAGGAGCACCCGGTCGGTAGAGCAGCCTGGCCAACCTTGGACGCAATTCAAGGGGGACCGCTGGTCGAGGACCTGATGTCTCCGGCGTACCGACCTCTCACGTGAGATAGAGCGAGCCAATACGCACATCAAGCGTCCAGGTTACCGGCCCGGCCCGAAGGGGTCAAAAAACGCCTGGCGCCCCCCGCGTCGTCACTCAGCGTTCGCGCTCCACCCGGGCGACGTCCCACACCGGATCCGACGACTCGTAGACCCGGCCGTCGGCGCCGAACACCAGGAAGCGGTCGAAGCTCCTGGCGAACCAGCGGTCGTGGGTGACGCACAGCACGGTGCCGTCGAAGGCCTCCAGCCCGGCCTGCAGCGCCTCGGCGCTCTCCAGGTCCAGGTTGTCGGTCGGTTCGTCGAGCAACAGGGCCGTCACACCGGAGAGTTCGAGCTTGAGGATCATCAGCCGGGCCTGCTGCCCGCCGGACAGCGACTCGAACTTCTGCTCCTCCTGGCGGTCCAGTTCGTACCGGCGCAGCGCGCCCATCGCGGCGCCGCGACCGAGCGCGTGCTCCTCCTCGATGATCGAGCGCACGGTACGGCCGAACAGCTCCGGGTGCGCGTGGGTCTGCCGGAAGTGGCCGGGGACGACCCGGGCGCCCAGCTTCCAGTCGCCGGTGTGCGCGACCGTCGCGTCGCCGGCCAGCAGCCGCAGGAAGTGCGACTTGCCGGAGCCGTTGGAGCCGAGCACCGCGACCCGCTCGCCGTAGAAGACCTCCAGGTCGAAGGGCTTCATCAGGCCGGTGAGCTCCAGCTGCTCCACGGTGAAGGCCCGGACCCCGGTGCGGCCGCCCTTGAGCCGCATGGTGATGCTCTGCTCGCGCGGCGGCGTCTCCGGCGGGCCGGCGTCCTCGAACTTCTTCAGCCTGGTCTGCGCGGCCGAGTAGCGGGAGGCCATCTCGTGGCTGACCGAGGCGGCCTGGCGCAGGGTGACGACCAGCTTTTTGAGCTTGGCGTGCTCCTCGTCCCAGCGGCGGCGCAGCTCCTCGAAGCGCTCGAAGCGGGCCTTGCGGGCCTCGTGGAAGGTGTCGAAGCCGCCGCCGTGCACCCAGACGCTGCTGCCGGTGGCGCCCGTCTCGACGGCGATGATCTTGTCGGCGGTCTCGGACAGCAGCTCGCGGTCGTGCGAGATGAACAGCACGGTCTTCGAGGTGGCCTTGATCGCCTCCTCCAGCCAGCGCTTGGCGGGCACGTCCAGGTAGTTGTCGGGCTCGTCGAGCAGCAGCACCTCGTCGGGGCCGCGCAGCAGCGCCTCCAGCACGAGCCGCTTCTGCTCGCCGCCGGAGAGGGTGTTGAGGCCGCGCCACTGGGCCTTGTCGAAGGGCATGCCGAGGGCCGCCATGGTGCAGACGTCCCAGTCGGTCTCGTAGTCGTAGCCGCCGACGTCGGCCCAGTCGGAGAGCGCCTGGGCGTAGGCCATCTGCGTCTTCTCGTCGTCCTGGGCGATCATCGCCAGCTCGGCGGCGTCCACCGCGCGGGCAGCCACGGCGATCCGCTCGGGGGCGACGGACACCAGCAGGTCGCGCACCGAGGCGTCCGCGGGCAGCGCGCCCGGGGTGGACTGCTGGTCCTCGCGGCCGGTGGTGCCGACGAACTGGCGCATCACGCCGAGCCCGCCGCTGATCGTCACCGAGCCGCCGTGCGGCTGGAGGTCCCCGGCGATCATCCGCAGCAGCGTGGTCTTGCCGGCGCCGTTCGCGCCGACCAGGGCGACCGCGGCGCCCTCGCCGACCCGGAAGGACGCGTCGTCGAACAGCACCCGCCCGTCCGGCAGGTAGTACTCCAGGTGCGAAATCTCGACGTGTCCCATGCGGACGATTGTCCCAAGCGGACGCGCCGGGCCAAAACGGATTTAGGCTCCGCTCTCGGGCTCCCGCCCGACGGCGGGCGGCTGCCCCGGCAGGGTGCGCATCCGCCGGGCCTGCCGGTTGCGCTCGGCCAGCTGGTCGTCCGGCGGGTAGCCGACCTCCTCCAGCGTGAGGCCGTACGGCCGGATCACGTTGACGGCGGAGTTGCGCACCCCGCCGGCCAGCACCTCGCCGGGGAACTCCACCGGCCGGTGTCCGTCACCGACCAGCAGCATCGCGCCGACCAGCGCCCGCACCATGTTGTGGCAGAAGGCGTCGGCCCGGACGGTGGCGACCGCGAGCGAGCCCTCCTGGGCAGCGTAGGGGTCCACCGGGACGCGGTCCCAGCGCAGTTCGAGCAGGGTGCGGATGGTGGTGGCGCCCTCGCGCTTCTTGCAGTACGCGGCGAAGTCGTGCTCACCGAGCAGCAGTCGCGCCGCCGCGTTCATCTTCTCCAGGTCCAGCGGGCGGTCGTGCCAGAGCACGTGGCCGCGCAACAGCGGGTCCACCCCGCCCTGGTGGTCGGCGACCCGGTAGGCGTACCGGCGCCAGATCGCCGAGAAGCGGGCGTCGAAGCCGGCCGGCGCCTCGCCGACCCGGTAGATCCGGACGTCCCCGGGCAGCCGGCCGGCCAGCCGGCGCAGCAGCTTCTCCCGGTGCGCCTCCCACAGTTCGGCCGGCAGGTCGACGTGCGCGACCTGGCCGCGGGCGTGCACCCCGGCGTCGGTGCGGCCGGCCACGGTCAGCGGGAACGGTTCCGGGCTGCGGGTGACGATCTGCAGTGCACTCTCGATCTCCTCCTGGACCGTGCGGCGGCCGCCCTTCTGCCGGGCCCAGCCGGAGAACTCGGCGCCGTGGTAGGCGAGGTCGAGGCGGACCCGGACGTGCCCGTCGGCCGGGCCGTCCTTCACCGGCGGCTGCTCGGCGCAATCGTTGACCACTGCTTCTCTTCTCCCTGGGAACGAGGAACGGGCCCGCTCCCCCACGAATGGGAGAACGGGCCCGCAACACCTGGAGGTGTCAGGCCTGCCCGGCGGCCTCGGCCTCGTCGGCCTTGCCGGCCTCGTCAGCGTTGGCAGCGGCGGCCTGGTCGGCCTCCTTGACGGCGCGCTTGGTGGCGGCCTCGGCCTCGCCGACGGCGTTCTGCGCGACGGTCAGCGACTCGACCAGCTCGATCACGGCCATCGGGGCGTTGTCGCCACGACGGGGACCGATCTTGGTGATACGGGTGTAGCCACCCGGGCGGTTCTCGTAGCGCGGCGCGATCTCGGTGAAGAGGGTGTGCAGCACGGCGATGTCGGTGATCGTCTTGCGCACCAGGCGACGGTTGTGGATGTCGCCCTTCTTCGCCTTGGTGATCAGCTTCTCCGCCAGCGGGCGCATCCGACGGGCCTTGGCCTCGGTCGTGGTGATGCGGCCGTACTGGAACAGCTCCCGGCACAGACCGGCGAGCAGCAGCGGCTCGTGGTGCGGGCCGCCGCCGAGGCGGGCACCCTTGGTGGGACGCGGCATGGATTACTCCTCGAATCTCCGACTACGGCCGTATCAGGTACCGCAGCGGGCGTACGGGCACTGTGCCCGCACGACTTTCACGACGACGGGGGCGGTTCCGGGGAACCGCCCCCGCGGCCAAATCTCTTAGTACTGCTCGGTCTCCGCGTAACCCGCGTCGTCCAGGTCGTCGGCGCCGAAGGCGTCGGCGGCGGCGGTCGGGTCGAACCCGGGCGGGCTGTCCTTGAGGGCCAGGCCCATGCCGGCCAGCTTCGCCTTGACCTCGTCGATCGACTTCGCACCAAAGTTGCGGATGTCGAGCAGGTCGGCCTCGGAGCGGGCGACGAGCTCACCCACGGTGTGGATGCCCTCGCGCTTGAGGCAGTTGTACGACCGAACGGTGAGCTCGAGCTCCTCGATCGGCAGCGCCAGGTCGGCGGCCAGGGCGGCGTCCGTGGGGGACGGGCCCATGTCGATGCCCTCGGCGTCGATGTTCAGCTCGCGGGCGAGACCGAACAGCTCCACCAGGGTCTTGCCGGCCGAGGCCATGGCGTCACGCGGGCGCATGGCGGGCTTGGTCTCGACGTCGACGATCAGCTTGTCGAAGTCGGTCCGCTGCTCGACACGGGTGGCCTCGACCTTGTAGGTGACCTTCAGCACGGGGCTGTAGATCGAGTCGACCGGGATGCGGCCGATCTCCTGGCCGGAGGCCTTGTTCTGGACGGCGGAGACGTAGCCGCGACCGCGCTCGACGGTCAGCTCCATCTCCAGCTTGCCCTTGCCGTTGAGCGTGGCGAGGACCAGCTCCGGGTTGTGCACCTCGACACCCGCCGGCGGGGCGATGTCGGCGGCGGTGACGACACCCGGGCCCTGCTTGCGCAGGTACATCACGACCGGCTCGTCGTGCTCCGAGGAGACGACCAGCTGCTTGATGTTGAGGATGAGGTCGGTCACGTCCTCCTTGACGCCCGGCACGGTGGTGAACTCGTGCAGGACGCCGTCGACGCGGATGCTGGTGACAGCGGCACCCGGGATCGACGACAGGAGCGTGCGGCGCAGGGAGTTGCCGAGGGTGTAGCCGAAGCCCGGCTCCAGCGGCTCGATCACGAACCGCGAGCGGAACTCGTCGACGACCTCTTCGGTCAGCGAGGGGCGCTGAGCGATAAGCATGGGGGATGTTCCTCCGATTGTATCCGGCACCCACTATTTGATGCCGACAGGACCAAGCGTACGGGCTCCCGCGAGCAGCGACGAATCACTGCGTGGGAGCCCGTACGAAGGTTTGAAGCAAACCCGGCGTGCCCGAAGGCGCTGCGTCAGACGCGGCGGCGCTTCGGCGGACGGCAGCCGTTGTGCGGGGTGGGGGTGACGTCCTGGATCGAGCCGACCTCCAGGCCGGTGGCCTGGAGCGAACGGATCGCGGTCTCGCGGCCGGAGCCCGGACCCTTCACGAAGACGTCAACCTTGCGCATGCCGTGCTCCTGCGCGCGACGGGCAGCGGCCTCGGCGGCCATCTGCGCGGCGAACGGGGTGGACTTGCGCGAGCCCTTGAAGCCGACGTGGCCGGCGGAGGCCCAGGAGATCACGTTGCCCGCGGGGTCGGTGATCGAAACGATGGTGTTGTTGAACGTGCTCTTGATGTGCGCGTGGCCGTGAGCGACGTTCTTCTTTTCCTTGCGGCGGATCTTCTTCGCGCCGGCAGCCTGACGACCCTTGGGGGGCATAAGTCTGTTCTCCTACTGAGGTGGTCGGTCCGCTGACCCGCGGGCCGGAGGGATGTCCGGTGACGGGACGGACTACTTCTTGCCCGGCTTCTTCTTGCCGGCGATCGCGCGACGCGGGCCCTTGCGGGTACGCGCGTTGGTGTGGGTGCGCTGGCCGCGGACCGGCAGGCCACGGCGGTGACGCAGACCCTCGTAGCAGCCGATCTCGACCTTGCGGCGGATGTCGGCGGCCACCTCACGGCGGAGGTCACCCTCGACCGTGTAGTTGGCGTCGATGTACTGACCCAGCTTGACGAGGTCTTCCTCGGAGATGTCGCGAACGCGGACATCCGGGTTGACGCCGGTCTCGGCCAGGGTCTGCTGAGCGCGGGTACGACCGATGCCGTACACGTAGGTAAGGGCGATCTCGATCCGCTTCTCACGGGGGAGATCAACGCCGGCGAGGCGTGCCATTCAAGGCTCCTGTGTTTCTTCAGAGGTCTTGCGTGCTACCTACCCCTTCGCCTCTCGACGATGGAGCCCCGGCCTCTGACCGGGGGCGGCAGTCCGTCCACGGGGGACGGATCGGGTAGCCCGCTTATGACGTTTTTCGCGTCGCGCGAAGTACTACGAGAAATGCTGGGGAGAGATCAGCCCTGGCGCTGCTTGTGACGCAGGTTGTCGCAGATCACCATGACCCGGCCGTGACGGCGGATCACCTTGCACTTGTCGCAGATCTTCTTGACGCTCGGCTTGACCTTCATGTTCAGGTTCTCCGGGTCTAGATCTGACGTTCTTACTTGTAGCGGTAGACGATCCGGCCGCGCGTGAGGTCGTAGGGGCTGAGCTCCACGACGACCCGGTCGTCCGGCAGGATGCGGATGTAGTGCATGCGCATCTTGCCACTGATGTGCGCGAGGACCTTGTGACCGTTCTGCAGCTCGACCTTGAACATCGCGTTCGGAAGAGACTCGATCACGGTGCCCTCGATCTCAATGGCGCCTTGCTTCTTAGCCATGAACTGCGAGATCCACCTTCCGGGACCGGCTACCGTATGCGGAACGCTCGTGCGAACCTGGGTTCACCCCGTCCCCGGAGGGAAGAGGGCGCGCTGAAGCACGCTACGAGTGAGCCGACGGTCCATCCTACGCCAGCGCGTCCGGTGGACCAAAACGGGGGCCCCGCGGAGCGGTGCACGTCACTCCTGCCACGTCAGAACCCGACGGGGGCGGGCAGCGGCTCGACGTGGGCGGTGCAGGCCGAGCAGCGTCGGGCGGCCTGGGGTATCTCGGTCAGGCACTCCGGGCAGGGGCGCTTCGGGGCCTTCGGCTTCTTCGGCAGGTAGCGCGCCGTCGCCTTGGTGATCGGCAGCACCACGCAGAAGTAGAGCACCGCGGCGGTCATGACGAACGCGATCAGCACGTTGAGGAACTGGCCGTAGGGGAAGGTGACCCCGGCCACCGTCGCCTTGTACGAACTGAAGTCGCCAGCCGCGCCGACCACCACGCCCACCAGCGGGGTGAGGAAGGCGGACACGAAGCCGGTCACCACCGCGGTGAACGCGGCACCGATGACCACACCGACGGCCATGTCGACGACGTTGCCGCGCATCATGAAGTCGCGGAATCCCTTGAGCACGTGTTCTCTCCTGCATCGCTCGTAAACCGGTCGGACCGCAGCGGACCACTGCCAGCCGATAAAAATAGGACAAAAGCCCTGGAGGTCCAAACCTCCAGGGCTCTGATTCCTCGTCAGCGGCGCGGTCGGACCGCGCCGCGACTACGCGAGCGGGTCCGGCGCCGCGGTGATGCCCAGCTTCGCCAGTTCGGCCCTGCCGCCGTCGAAGGCGGTCAGCACCAGCGGGCCCTCCTCGGTGACGGCCACCGAGTGCTCCCAGTGCGAGGCCCAGGTGCCGTCGTTGGTGACGACCGTCCACTCGTCGTCCAGCACGGTGGTGTGCGGGGTGCCCAGCGAGACCATCGGCTCGATCGCCAGCACGGTGCCGGGGACCAGCTTCGGGCCCTTGCCGCGGCCGCGCTCGACGTAGTTCAGCACGTGCGGCTCCATGTGCATCGCGGTGCCGATGCCGTGGCCGCCGTAGCCCTCGGTGATGCCCCACTTGCCCTTCGGCGGCAGCGGCTGGCGGCGGATGTAGCCCTCGATCGCCTTGGAGACGTCGACCAGGCGGTTGTTCTTCTTCATCTGGGCGATGCCGGCCCACATGGAGCCCTCGGTGACCCGGCTCAGCATCTCGACCTCCGGGCGGGCCTCGCCGACGGCCACGGAGATGGCCGCGTCGCCGTGCCAGCCGTCCAGGATGGCGCCGCAGTCGATCGAGATGAGGTCGCCCTCCTGCAGCACCCGGTCGCCCGGGATGCCGTGCACGACCTCGTTGTTCACCGAGGCGCAGATCACCCCCGGGAACCACAGGCCGCCGTGGTGGGCGCGGAAGTTCGAGGTGGCGCCGTGGTCGGTGATGACCTTGTCCGCGATGTCGTTGAGCTCCTGGGTGGTCACCCCGGGAGCGACCGCCTCGCGGCAGGCCTTGAGGGCCTCGGCGACGACCAGCCCGGCCGCTCGCATTTTCGCGATCTGCTCGGGGGTCTTGATCTCCACCATCTGGTCACGCCTTCCAAGTCCGGATTACCACTGCCTACCACCGTACGACGCCGAAACGGCCGGGCCGCCCGCTGGGCGGGCGACCCGGCCGTGCCGTCGTACGTTCGCCGAGAGACTCAGCTGTCCTGCTTCAGCGCCTCGATCGCGCGCTCGGTGACCTCGTCCACCGTGCCGAGGGCCGGGATGGTCACCAGCAGCCCCTGGTCCTGGTAGTAGCCGATGATCGGCTCGGTCTTGGAGTGGTACTCCTCCAGCCGGACCCGCACGGCCTCCTCGGTGTCGTCCGAGCGCTGGTACAGCTCGCCGCCGCACTCGTCGCAGACGCCCTCGGCCTTCGGCGGGTTGTACGCCACGTGGAACACGTGGCTGCCGTTGTTGCGGCACAGGCGACGGCCCGCGATCCGCTTCACGACCTCGTCCTCGGGGACCTCCAGGTCCAGGACGCCGTCCAGCTTGATGCCCTGCTCGGCGAGGAACTCGTCGAGCGCCTTGGCCTGGCCCAGATTGCGCGGGAAGCCGTCGAGCAGGAAGCCGTTGGCGGCGTCGGACTGGAGCATCCGGTCCTTGGCCATCCCGATGGTGACCTCGTCCGGCACCAGCCGGCCCGCGTCCATGTAGCCCTTGGCCTCGAGCCCCAGCGGGGTGCCCTGGCCGATGTTGGCGCGGAACAGGTCTCCGGTGGAGATATGGGGGATGGACAGGGTCTTGGCGAGCAGGTGCGCCTGAGTACCCTTCCCGGCCCCGGGAGGACCAACGAGGACGATTCGCATCAGCGGAGGAACCCTTCGTAATTGCGCTGCTGGAGCTGGCTCTCGATCTGCTTCACAGTTTCGAGTCCGACGCCGACGACGATGAGCACGCTGGTGCCGCCGAACGGGAAGTTGGTCTGCTGTCCGAAGGCGACCAGGGCGATCATCGGGATCAACGCGATCAGGCCCAGGTAGAGCGAACCCGGCCACGTGATTCGGGTCAGCACGTAGTTCAGGTACTCGGCCGTCGGGCGGCCGGCCCGGATACCCGGGATGAACCCACCATACTTCTTCATATTGTCGGCAACTTCTTCGGGGTTGAAGGAGATAGCGACGTAGAAGAAGGCGAAGAAGACGATCAGCAGGAAGTAGGTCGCCATGTAGATCGGGTGGTCACCCTTGACGAAGTTCGTCCGGATCCACGTGGCCCAACCCGCTTGGCTGTTGGTCAGCTGGACCACCAGGGCCGGGATGTACAGCAGCGACGAGGCGAAGATGACCGGGATGACACCGGCCTGGTTCACCTTGAGCGGGATGTAGGTCGAGGTCCCGCCGAACGCCCGGCGGCCGATCATCCGCTTCGCGTACTGGACCGGGATCCTGCGCTGGGCCTGCTCGACGAAGATGACCAGCATCACGACGATGACGCCGACCGCGACGACGGAGAGGAACTCGACCCAGCCGCCGCCGATGGTGCCGGACTGCTTGATCGCCCACATCGAGGACGGGAACTGGGCCGCGATCGAGGTGAAGATCAGCAGCGACATGCCATTGCCGATGCCCCGGTCGGTGATCAGCTCGCCCAGCCACATGATCACGCTCGTACCGGCGGTCATCGTGAGGACCATGACGGCGATCCGGAACACCCCGGTGTCCGGGACGATCTGGTTCGCCACGGGGCAACCGGAGAACAGGGCGCCGCTGGACGCCGTCGCGATGATGCCGGTGCCCTGGAGCACGGCGAGCGCGATGGTGAGGTAGCGGGTGTACTGGGTGATCTTGGCCTGGCCGGCCTGGCCCTCCTTCTTCAACGCCTCCAGTCGCGGGATCACGACCGTGAGGAGTTGGAGGATGATGCTCGCCGTGATGTACGGCATGATGCCGAGGGCGAAGATCGTCAACTGGAGGAGCGCGCCACCGCTGAACAGGTTGACGAGCCCGAAGAGGCCGCTGTTCTTGGTCTCCTTCACGCACTCGTTCACGGCCGTGAAGCTCACGCCCGGCATCGGAATGTGCGAGCCCAGCCGGAACAGCACCATGATGCCCAGCGTGAACAGCAGCTTCTTGCGCAGGTCGGGCGTCTGGAACGCCCGCGCGAACGCACTGAGCACGGTGCCTCCTGCGCCTCCCGCACGTCGTCGGCGGGAGGGTCGGTCCTGAATGGGAGTTTGCGGTACGGGCTCCCGTACAGACGGCACAGGCGAGCCTACGCGCAGCCTACAAGGGAACTCCACGGACTCTAACAGTGCGCAGCCACTCCGAAGAAGCGCGCACGACCCCTCCCCCACTCACGGGGTACGGGATGCCCGGGTTTGCCACACAAAAGAACGACGGCCCCACGGGGCCGTCGACCGCCGACGGCCGCGGCCTCCCGGTTGACGGCCGGAATCGGGCGCCGGCACCCGGGCCGCTCCGGAAAAGGCGCGAGCCCCGCACCTCCCGAAGGAAGTGCGGGGCTCGAAGCCGGGTGTCAGCGGGCTCAGATGAGCTCGTTGACCGTACCGCCGGCGGCCTTGATCTTCTCGGCGGCCGAGCCGGAGACGGCGTCGACCGTCACCTGCAGCGCAACCGAGACCTCGCCGGCGCCGAGCACCTTGACGAGGGAGTTCTTGCGAACCGCGCCCTTGGCGACCAGGCCCTCGACGGTGACCTCGCCACCCTGCGGGTAGAGCTCGGCCAGCTTGTCGAGGTTGACAACCTGGAACGTGATCTTGAACGGGTTCTTGAAGCCCTTCAGCTTCGGCAGGCGCATGTGGAGCGGCATCTGGCCACCCTCGAAGCGCTGCGGAACCTGGTAGCGGGCCTTGGTGCCCTTGGTACCACGACCGGCAGTCTTGCCCTTGGAGCCCTCACCACGACCCACACGGATCTTGTCGGTCTTGGCACCCGGGGCGGGACGCAGGTTGTGGATCTTGATCGGGTTGTCGCCCATGATCAGTCCACCTCCTCAACCGTCACCAGGTGACGGACAGTCTGGGCCATCCCGCGGATCTCGGGACGGTCCTCCTTCACCACGACGTCGTGCATGCGCTTGAGACCAAGCGAACGCAGGGTGTCGCGGTGGTTCTGCTTGCTGCCGATGTACGACTTGGTCTGCGTGATCTTCAGGCGAGCCATCAGGCGCTCACCCCTGCAGCACGAGCCCGCAGCAGAGCGGCGGGAGCCACGTCCTCCAGCGGCAGGCCACGGCGGGCGGCGATCTCCTCGGGGCGCACGAGGCCCTTCAGAGCAGCCACGGTGGCGTGCACGATGTTGATCGCGTTGTCCGAGCCGAGCGACTTCGACAGGATGTCGTGGATGCCGGCGCACTCCAGGACGGCGCGCACCGGACCACCGGCGATAACACCGGTACCGGGGGCGGCGGGCTTCAGCAGCACGACGCCGGCGGCCTTCTCACCCTGGATCGGGTGCGGGATGGTGCCCTGGATACGGGGGACCTTGAAGAAGTTCTTCTTGGCCTCCTCAACACCCTTGGCGATGGCGGCCGGAACCTCCTTCGCCTTCCCGTAGCCGACACCTACGGTGCCGTCACCGTCGCCCACCACGACCAGCGCGGTGAAGCTGAAACGACGACCACCCTTGACAACCTTGGCGACACGGTTGATCGCAACGACACGCTCGACGTAAGCGGTCTTCTCGACGGCGGGGGCGTTGCCCCGGTCGTCGCGCTTACGGTCGCGCCGCTCGCCACCGCCGGTGCCGCCGCCGGCGCCGCTACCGCGGCGCTGGGGTCCAGCCATTGGAATTACCTCTCTCGATTACGTCCGTCGACTGAGCCGACGAGCGGCTTAGAAGTCGAGCCCGGCCTCACGGGCAGCATCGGCCAGAGCGGCGATGCGGCCTGCGTACCGGTTGCCCGCGCGGTCGAAGACGACCGACTCGATGCCGGCGGCCTTGGCGCGCTCGGCGACCAGGCTCCCGACCTTCTTGGCCAGCTCGGTCTTGTCGCCCTCGGCGCCCTTGATGGACACGTCGAGGGTGGACGCCGACGCCAGGGTGTGACCCTTGGCGTCGTCGATGACCTGGGCGACCATGTGACGGTTCGAGCGCGTCACGACGAGGCGCGGACGCACCTCGGTGCCGACGACGCGCTTGCGAACGCGGATCGCGCGGCGCTTGCGAGCGGCGCTCTTGTAGGCGTTGCCCTTGCCGATCTTGACAGAGACGCTCATCGCTTACTTACCACTCTTTCCGACCTTGCGGCGGATGACCTCGCCCGCGTACTTGACGCCCTTGGCCTTGTACGGGTCGGGCTTGCGCAGCTTGCGGATCTTCGCGGCGACCTCGCCGACCTTCTGCTTGTCGATGCCGTCCACGTGGAACTTGGTGGCCGACTCGACGACGAAGGTGATGCCCTCCGGGGCCTCGACCAGGATGGGGTGGCTGTAGCCCAGCTGGAACTCCATGTCGGAGCCCTTCGCCAGGACTCGATAGCCGACACCGCTGATCTCCAGCGACTTGCGGTAGCCCGCGGTCACGCCGGTGATCATGTTCGCCACCAGCGTGCGGGAAAGGCCGTGCAGGGCCTTCGACTGACGCTCGTCGTTGGGGCGGGTGACGAGCAGCGTGCCGTCCTCGCCCTTGCCGATCTCGATCGGCGCGGCGACGTGGTGGGTGAGGGAGCCCTTGGGGCCCTTCACCGAGACCGCCTGGCCATCGATGGTGACGTCCACGCCGGCGGGAACCGGGATGGGCAGCCGTCCAATGCGCGACATTGCTGTACCTCCGTTTCCCGAATTACCAGACGTAGGCGAGAACTTCTCCGCCTACGCCCTTCTTGGCAGCCTGCTTGTCGGTGAGGAGACCCGAGGACGTGGAGATGATCGCCACGCCCAGGCCGCCGAGCACCTTCGGCAGGTTGGTGGACTTTGCGTAAACGCGCAGACCCGGCTTGCTGATGCGCTTGATGCCGGCGATGGAGCGCTCACGGTTGGGGCCGAACTTGAGTTCGATGGTCAGCTTCTTGCCGACCTCGCCCTCGACGGGCTCCTCAACCTTGTAGGAGGAGATGTAACCCTCCTGCTGCAGGATCTGGGCGACGTGCGCCTTGATCTTGCTAGCCGGCATCGCCACGGTGTCGTGGTACGCCGAGTTCGCGTTACGCAGACGCGTGAGCATGTCTGCGATGGGGTCGGTCATGGTCATGATGGCCTCAGGCCTCTCTCGCCATGGTTTCCCCGCACCAGGTCCCCCTGTCGCACTCTCGCGAGTTCGTCAGGGGCACAAGCGCAGGGGACCTACGACGTAGTAAGACTGGGTGCGAGCCCTCCCAGAAGAGGACCACGGACATCCATGGGGAAGCCGTGGCAGGGGGCCCGACCCCACAACCTTACGGGATTCCGCAAGGAGGCCCAAAACGAGCCGGTGTGGGATCGGGCACCTCTGCTCTGTTAGCTGTGCCTAGAGCGCTGGCCCTCTACGGGGAGAGGACTACCAGGAGCTCTTGGTCACGCCCGGCAGCTCGCCGCGGTGCGCCATCTCACGGAGGCAGACACGGCAGAGGCCGAACTTGCGGTACACCGAGTGCGGACGGCCGCAGCGCTGGCACCGGGTGTAGGCCCGGACGCCGAACTTCGGCTTACGCTCGGACTTCGCGATGAGGGACTTCTTCGCCATTGGCTCACGCCTCCTTGAACGGGAAGCCCAGAGCGCGCAGGAGCGCCCGGCCCTCGTCGTCGGTCTGAGCGGTGGTCACGACGGTGATGTCCATACCGCGCTGACGGTCGACCTTGTCCTGGTCGATCTCGTGGAACATAACCTGCTCGGTCAGACCGAAGGTGTAGTTGCCACGGCCGTCGAACTGCTTCGGGGAAAGGCCACGGAAGTCACGGATACGCGGCAGGGCCAGCGACACCAGACGGTCCAGGAACTCCCACATGCGGTCACCACGGAGGGTGACGTGCGTGCCGATCGGCTGGCCCTCGCGCAGCTTGAACTGCGCGATGGACTTGCGAGCCTTGGTCACGGCCGGCTTCTGACCGGTGATCGCGGTCAGGTCGCGGATCGCGCCCTCGATCAGCTTGCTGTCACGGGCGGCCTCGCCGACACCCATGTTGACCACGACCTTGACCAGGCCGGGGACCAGCATGACGTTCTCGTACGAGAACTGCTCGTGCAGCTGACCCTTGATCTCGGAGTTGTAACGCTCCTTGAGACGGGGGGTCACCTTCTCAACAGTCGTCTCAGACATCAGATGTCCTCACCGGTTCGCTTGGCAACGCGGATCTTGTTGCCCTCGTCGTCGAAGCGGTAGCCAACGCGGGTGACGACCTTCTTGCCGTCCTTCTCCACGACCAGCTGGACGTTGGAGACGTGAACCGGGGCCTCGACGGTGACGATGCCACCCTGAGTGCCCGGACCCGGCTTGGTGTGCTTCTTGACCCGGTTCACACCCTCGACCAGGACCTTGTTCTCAGCCGGCATGGCCTGGATGACCTTGCCCTGCTTGCCCTTGTCCTTGCCGGTGATGACCTGAACCAGGTCACCCTTCTTGATCTTCATGCTGTTCGCCATGGGTTAGAGCACCTCCGGCGCCAGCGAGATGATCTTCATGAACTTCTTGTCGCGCAGCTCGCGGCCGACCGGGCCGAAGATGCGGGTGCCACGGGGGTCACCCTCAGTGTTCTTCAGCACGACAGCGGCGTTCTCGTCGAAGCGGATGTACGAGCCATCCGGACGACGACGCTCCTTGACGGTGCGGACGACGACGCACTTGACGACGTCACCCTTCTTCACCGAACCACCGGGGATCGCGTCCTTGACGGTCGCGACGATGACGTCCCCGATTCCGGCGTAGCGACGACCGGAGCCACCGAGAACACGGATGCAAAGGATCTCCTTGGCACCAGTGTTGTCGGCAACACGCAGTCGCGACTCCTGCTGGATCACAGCTTTCTCCTGATCGTCAACGAGAGTCGACGGGCCGGCCGCTGCTCACATCGGCGCCCCTGGGGGGCCCGCTGCACATACGGCCGTACCACATCGGCTTCGTTACTTGGCCTTCTCGAGGATCTCGACGACGCGCCAGCGCTTCGTCGCGGACAGCGGGCGGGTCTCCGCGAGGAGGACCCGGTCGCCGATGCCGCAGGCGTTCGCCTCGTCGTGCGCCTTCAGCTTGTTCGTACGGCGGATGACCTTGCCGTACAGAGCGTGCTTGACACGGTCCTCGACGGCGACGACGACGGTCTTGTCCATCTTGTCGCTGACGACGAGACCCTCACGGGTCTTGCGGAAACCGCGCGTCTCGTTGGTGTTCTCAGTCATCAGGCGTTCTCCACCGTCTCGATGCCCAGCTCGCGCTCGCGCATCAGGGTGTAGATCCGCGCGATGTCCTTACGGACGAGCTTGAGCCGTCCGTGGTTGTCGAGCTGCCCGGTCGCCGCCTGGAAGCGGAGGTTGAACAGCTCCTCCTTGGCCTCGCGAAGCTTGGCAACGAGACCCTCGTTGTCCAGCGAGCGAAGCTCAGCAGCCTTGGTAGCGGCCGACATCAGCTCTCACCGTCCTCGCGCCGGACAATCCGGCACTTCATCGGCAGCTTGTGCGCGGCGCGGGTGAGCGCCTCGCGAGCAACCTTCTCGTTCGGGTACGACAGCTCGAACATGACCCGACCCGGGTGCACGTTCGCGATCCACCACTCCGGCGAACCCTTACCGGAACCCATGCGGGTCTCGGCCGGCTTCTTGGTGAGCGGACGGTCCGGGTAGATGTTGATCCAGACCTTGCCGCCACGGCGGATGTGACGGGTGATCGCGATACGAGCGGACTCGATCTGACGGTTCGTCACGTAGGCCGGGGTGACGGCCTGGATGCCGAACTGGCCGAACGCCAGCTCGGTGCCACCCTTGGCAGCGCCGCGGCGCTTCGGGTGGTGCTGCTTGCGGTGCTTGACCCGACGGGGGATCAGCATTGGGGTCAGGCCTCCGTTCCGGTGTTCTCAGCAGCCGGAGCCTCGGACGCGACCGGGGCCTGAGCCTCGGACGCGGCGGGGCGACGGCCACGGCCACCGCGCTCGCCACCACGGCGCTCGCCACCGCGGGCGGGACGACCACCCTCGGGACGGGCCGGGCGGTTGCCCGAGCGGGCAGCGGCGTTCTCAGCGCGGACCTCGGCGATGTTCTTGACGTCGCCCTTGTAGATCCAGACCTTCACGCCGATGCGGCCGAAGGTCGTCTTGGCCTCGAAGAAGCCGTAGTCGACGTTCGCGCGCAGGGTGTGCAGCGGCACACGGCCCTCGCGGTAGAACTCCGAACGGCTCATCTCGGCGCCGCCGAGACGACCGGAGCACTGGACCTTGATGCCCTTGGCGCCGGACTTCATGGTGCCCTGCATCGACTTGCGCATGGCACGGCGGAAGGAGACGCGGGAGGACAGCTGCTCCGCGACGCCCTGAGCCACGAGCTGGGCGTCCAGCTCGGGGTTCTTGACCTCGAGGATGTTCAGCTGGACCTGCTTGCCGGTCAGCTTCTCCAGGTCGCCGCGGATGCGGTCGGCCTCCGTGCCACGGCGACCGATGACGATGCCGGGGCGAGCGGTGTGGATGTCGACGCGGACGCGGTCGCGGGTGCGCTCGATCTCGACCTTGGAGATGCCGGCGCGCTCCATGCCCTTCGTCATCATGCGACGAATGGCAACGTCTTCCTTGACGTAGTCCTTGTACAGCTTGTCGGCATACCAGCGGGACTTGAAGTCCGTGCTGATGCCGAGGCGGAACCCGTGCGGGTTAACCTTCTGGCCCATTACCGGGTCCCTTCCTTGCTGCTGACGACCACGGTGATGTGGCTGGTCCGCTTGCGGATCCGGTAGGCGCGGCCCTGGGCACGCGGACGGAACCGCTTCAGGGTCGGGCCCTCGTCAACGTACGCCTCGGAGATGTAGAGGTCGTCCACGTTGGAGTGGTTGTAGTTGTGCGCGGCGTTGGCAATGGCGCTGTCGAGCACCTTGCCGACCGGCACGGTGGCGGCCTGCGGAGCGAAACGCAGGACGGCCTGGGCCTCCGTGGCGTTCAGGCCACGGATGAGGTCCACCACGCGGCGGGCCTTCATGGGCGTGACGCGGATGTACCGCGCCTGGGCCCTGGCTTCCATGGTTGTCCCCTTAATGGAGTAAGTCATTGAGTCGTTCTGGCGCTTGAGCTCAGGCGACTTAGCGACGCTTCGACTTGCGGTCGTCCTTGACGTGACCGCGGAACGTGCGGGTCGGAGCGAACTCGCCGAGCTTGTGGCCGACCATCGACTCGGTGACGAACACCGGGACGTGCTTGCGGCCATCGTGCACCGCGATCGTGTGACCGAGCATGCTCGGGCTGATCACGGAACGACGGGACCAGGTCTTGATGACGTTCTGGGTACCCGCCTCGTTCTGAACGTCCACCTTCTTGATGAGGTGGCCGTCGATGAAGGGGCCCTTCTTAAGACTGCGCGGCATCTGACCTGCTCCTAGCGCTTCTTGTTGGTCTTGCGGCGGCGCACGATGAGCTTGTCCGACGCCTTGTTCGGGCGACGGGTGCGGCCCTCGGGCTTACCCCACGGCGAGACCGGGTGGCGACCACCGGAGGTCTTACCCTCACCACCACCGTGCGGGTGGTCGATCGGGTTCATGGCGACACCACGCACGGTCGGGCGGACGCCCTTCCAGCGCATACGGCCGGCCTTGCCCCAGTTGATGTTCGACTGCTCGGCGTTGCCGACCTCGCCGACGGTCGCGCGGCAGCGCGCGTCCACCAGGCGGATCTCACCGGAGGGCATGCGCAGGTGCGCCATCTTGCCCTCACGCGCCAGCAGCTGGATGCCGGAGCCGGCCGAGCGGGCCAGCTTGGCCCCGCCGCCGGGACGCAGCTCCACCGCGTGGATGGTGGTACCAACCGGGATGTTGCGCAGCGGCAGGTTGTTGCCCGGCTTGATGTCGGCGCCAGCGCCGTTCTCGATCCGGTCACCCTGCGCGATGCCGCGCGGCGCGATGATGTAGCGCTTCTCGCCGTCCGCGTAGTGCAGGAGCGCGATGCGCGCGGTGCGGTTCGGGTCGTACTCGATGTGCGCGACCTTGGCCGGCACGCCGTCCTTGTCGTGACGACGGAAGTCGATCACGCGGTAGGCGCGCTTGTGACCGCCACCCTGGTGGCGAGCAGTGACACGACCGGCGTTGTTACGGCCGCCCTTGCTGTGCAGGGGGCGAACCAGCGACTTCTCCGGCGTGGACCGCGTGATTTCTACGAAGTCGGCCACGCTGGAGCCGCGACGGCCCGGCGTAGTCGGCTTGTACTTGCGGATGCCCATTTGGCTCTCTCGTCCTCGTCCTAATCGACGATCACGATCTCCTTGTTCAGGAGACCGGACCACCGAAGATGTCGATGCGGTTGCCTTCGGCCAGCGTCACGATGGCGCGCTTGGTGTCCTTGCGCTTGCCCATGCCCGTCTTGGAGCGCTTGCGCTTGCCCTGACGGTTGATCGTGTTGACAGCCTCGACCTTGACCGAGAAGACCGCCTCGACGGCCTGCTTGATCTGGGTCTTGTTGGCGCCCGGCGACACGATGAACGTGTACTTGTTCTCGTCGAGGAGCGAGTAGCTCTTCTCCGAGATAACCGGCTTCACCAGGACGTCACGGGGGTCCGTGAACGTCTTGCTCGTGATCTCTGCAGCCATCAGGCGGCGCTCCCTTCGAGCTCGCCCTCAGCAGCCACAGCCTTGGCGGACGCGGCCGGACCGGCCACGAAACGCTCGAAGGCGGCCTGGGTGAAGACCACATCGTCGGAGACGAGCACGTCGTAGGTGTTCAGCTGACCGGCGTCCAGGATGTGCACGTGCGGCAGGTTGCGAGCGGACTTGAGGCCCAGCTCGTCCTCGCGCTCGACGACCAGGAGGACGTTCTTGCGCTCGGTGATCTTGCCGAACAGGCTCTTGGCGGCCTTGGTCGACGGCGCCTCGGTCGCGGTCACGTCGGTGATGACGTGAATGCGGTTGTGGCGGGCCCGGTCGGTGAGCGCACCGCGCAGGGCGGCGGCGATCATCTTCTTCGGGGTCCGCTGCGAGTAGTCGCGCGGCACGGGACCGTGCACGACGCCACCGCCGGCGAACTGCGGCGCACGGGTCGAGCCCTGACGGGCGCGGCCGGTGCCCTTCTGGCGGTACGGCTTCTTGCCGCCACCGCGGACCTCGCCACGAGTCTTGGTCTTGTGGGTGCCCTGACGGGCCGCAGCGAGCTGCGCCACGACGACCTGGTGCATCAGCGGAACGCTGACCTTCGCGTCGAAGATCTCGGCCGGCAGCTCGAGGCTGCCGGTCTTGTCGCCAGCCGGCGACAGGATGTCAATGGTACTCATTTTCACAGCCCCTTCGCCGCGGTGCGGACGAGGACGAGGCCGCCGTTCGGGCCCGGGACGGCGCCCTTGATGAGGAGCAGGCCCTTCTCCGCGTCGACCGCGTGCACGGTCAGGTTCTGGGTGGTCACACGCTCGTGGCCCATCCGACCCGCCATGCGCAGGCCCTTGAACACGCGGCCCGGGGTGGCGCAGCCACCGATGGAACCGGGCGAGCGGTGCTTGCGCTGGGTGCCGTGGCCGGCGCCGAGGCCCTTGAAGTTGTGACGCTTCATGACACCGGCGAAGCCCTTGCCCTTGGAGGTGCCGGTCACGTCGACCTTGACACCCGCCTCGAACAGCTCGGCGGTGATCTCCTGGCCCAGGGTGTACTCGGACGCGTCCGAGGTACGCAGCTCGACCAGGTGGCGGCGGGGGGTGACACCGGCCTTGGCGAAGTGGCCCGCGAGGGGCTTGTTCACCTTGCGGGGGTCGATCTCGCCGAAGCCGAGCTGGACGGCGCTGTAGCCGGCCGGGCTGTCGGCGGTGTGGACCTGGGTCACGACATTGGGCCCAGCCTTGACGACGGTCACCGGAACGATCCGGTTGTTCTCGTCCCAGACCTGGGTCATGCCGAGCTTCTCGCCCAGGATGCCCTTAATCTGCTTAGCCATCTTCGGTGCGCCTCTCAGAGCTTGATCTCGATGTCGACGCCCGCCGGCAGGTCGAGACGCATGAGCGAGTCAACCGTCTTCGGCGTGGGGTCGAGGATGTCGATCAGACGCTTGTGAGTACGCATCTCGAAGTGCTCGCGCGAGTCCTTGTACTTGTGCGGCGAGCGGATGACGCAGTACACGTTCTTCTCAGTGGGCAGCGGCACCGGGCCTGCGACCTGCGCACCAGTTCGGATCACCGTCTCGACGATCTTCTTCGCCGAGGAGTCGATGACCTCGTGGTCGTAGGCCTTGAGCCGGATGCGGATCTTCTGTCCCGCCATGGCTACTCAGTAGTCCTTTGTCCTTGGTTACTTCACGACTTCCCCGCCGACCCCCGCGCTCGGGCGTGTCGCCTTCGTGCTTGTAAAAAACCGGCGAAGTAACTCGTCGGTTTCGAACTTCGGGGTGGGGGGTGCCGGGCCGAGACCCCGCTCACGCTTCCCGGAAGATTCCCGTACTTTCGCCCCGCAGCTGCCGTGGCGTAGAACTCACGCTTGACGGCCATCACGGGAACGACGAGTACATGGGACTCGCTTCCAGTCCTCCCGGCGGGAGGCGCGCAGCATCGGTACTCAACCGAGCAACTTGGACATACTGCCACATGGAGCAGCCCGGATGCCAATCGGGGCCGGTGAGGCGCTCCTCACCGGCCCCGATGGGGTGATCACGCAGGTCAGTCCTTGCGCCAGAGCACCCAGCCGTGGTCCTTGCTGTACTTCGCGACGTGCCAGCCCGGCTGCGGCTTCGGCCAGCTGGCCTCCGGCGCGGCGTCCTTGCCGGCCGCCAGCAGCAGCGCGGTGGCCTTCTCCGGCGGGGTGTTGCCGCCCTTGACGTTGTCGGTCCAGACCCGGCCCCAGTAGACCTCGTAGGCCAGCGCCATCCGGGCGCCCCAGTCGAGGTCCCAGTCCAGGACCACGCTGTCGCCCTTGCGCAGGCCGGCCTCCTTGGCCAGGCCGACGGCCTCGTACGTCCGGGTCCTGGCGTGCGGCTCGGCGACGTTGTCGGTGATCGCCACGGTCGCGTAGGCGGCGAACAGCGTCACGCAGCCCACCACGGCGGCGACCACCCGCCGCCCGCCCGCCACCCGCAGCAGCAGGCAGGCGGCCAGCACCGCCAGCGCGCCGAGCGTCGTACGGCCCATGTGCAGGTTGTCCCAGGTCGAGGCGAGGAACATCGCGTCCGGCACGGTCCACGGCAGGGCCCACTGCCTGAGCGCAGCGCCCGCGTACGCGGTGACGGACACCTGGATGATCCCGATCACCACCGCGCCGGCCAGGGCCATCCGCAGCAGCGAGCGCGTCCCGGCCCGGAACAGCGCGGCCAGGCCGACCACCAGGAACAGCGGCACCAGCACGGCGCAGTACCGGGCGTACACCCAGTTGTCGACGCGGTCGGTGTCCGCCAGACCCGCCGCCGAGGCCAGCGCGGTGCCGAACAGCATGGCGACCATGCAGAAGGCCACCACGCGCTCGGCCACCGCGAACCCCCGGTGGAACACGGCCACCACGCACAGCACGAAGGCGACCGCCCCGAAGCCGTACGTGGAGGTCATGAAGTACCAGAGCTGCCCGAAGGTGCGGGCGATGATCGTGCCGAGGTACTTGCTGTCCTCGAGGTTCTCGAAGACCTTGTTGCCGACGGCGCTCGGCGGCACGTCCTTGAACTGGTTCCCGACGAAGCCCGCCAGCAGCTTGGCGCCCAGGACCGACACCCCGAGCGCGCCGATCCCGGCCAGCGAGGACAGCCTCGGCGCCCAGCCGAAGGCCAGCACCACGAGCAGGACCAGCGCGGTCAGCGCCACGACCACGCCGCCGCGGTCGTGAGTGGCCATCGTGTAGCCGGCCGCCAGGCCCATCGCCGCCGCCTGGAGCGCGCGGCCGCGGAACGAGCCGGGCGAGAGCCAGCCGTGCATGGTGACCAGCCAGGCCAGCAGGAGCACCGGGAGAACGGTGTCCGACATGACGAACTGGGAGTAGAAGACCACCGGCGGCACCAGCGCGACCGCCGTCGCCGACAGGTACGCGTGCGGCCGGGACAGGCCCAGTCGGCGCGCGGCCACGAAGACCAGCGGGAAGACCAGCGCGTTGAGCACCGCGTTGATGCCCATGATCAGGTGGTACGCGGTCGCCGGGTTCTCGGCGATCCGCAGCGCCGGCGAGATCAGCAGCGGGTACCCGCCGGGGATCACCACGCCGACGGGCATCTCGGTGGTCGGCCGGCCGGCCAGCACCCTCGCTATCACGAGGTACGAGTCCTCGTCCGCGTGCACCGAGGGGAAGTAGTTGTGGATCGACAGCACCAGCCGGAAAGCCGTCTGTCCGAGGTAGCCGAGCAGCAGCGCCGCCGGCCAGAACCACCGGTGGGCGGCGAGCGCCCGCAGGCGGATCACGGCGGCCGGAGGCGGGGTGGCGGGCGCGTTCTCGCCGTCGTCCTCCCCCGGCCTCCGCCCGTCGGGCGCTTGGGCAGAGTCGATCAGCGGCTGCACCGGGACACATCCCTACCTTGTGTGAGTTGACGATCTCGTCGTGGCGACTCGGGGTGGTGCCGCGAGCTCCAACTCGCCCCACCGCTCTTCGGATCGCACCGGAAGTCTGCCACGCGCCGTTCGGGCGGAGCCAGCACGGCTGCCCCCCGCAGACGACAACGACCGGCTCCGGAGCGGCGGTTCACCCTGCGGGTGCCGCGCCCGGAGCCGGTCGTCCGGCTCAGCCCTCGTGCCGCTTCCCGGCGGTCAGCGCGTGGCGGACCAGGACCTTGGCGCCGTCCCGCTGCCCACGGCGCAGCGCGCCCGGCAGCATGGTCAGCGCGTGCAGGCGGGAGGCGCTGCGGAACCGGGCCGCGCGGGCGGCCTTGGGCCAGCCGCGGGCGTCCATCCGCTCCGCCACGGCGTTGAAGTACCGCTCCGCCTCGGCGAAGCGGGTGCCGGAGAAGGCCTGCACCGAGGACTCGCTCACCGCGTGCCGGCGGTACTGGAAGACGACCGTGGTGTTGTCCACGATCATCTGCTCGCCGCGCTCCAGCAGGTCGACGACCAGGGCGAGGTCCTGGATCACCGAGTACTCGTCGCGGAAGTTGACCGCGCGCAGCGCCTCGCCCCGCCAGCAGATCGACGGGAAGTAGAGCCAGTTGCCGCGCAGCACGCTCGCCGCCAGCTCCTCGCCGCCCATCAGGCGCCGGCCCTTGACGGTCGGGGCGTAGATCCGCTCCTTCACGTTGTCGGCCAGGCCGGTGCTGAGCGCGCCGTTGCCGTCGATCACCTCGACGCCCGGCTGCACCATGCCCACGTCGGGGTTGGCGCGCAGGATCGCCCGGACGGTCTCCAGGTAGTGCGGGTGCAGCAGGTCGTCGCAGCCCATGATGACCACGTGGTCGGCCCGGGACAGCTCCACGCACTTCTGGAAGTTCCTGGTGATGCCGAGGTTCTGCTCGTTGCGCTGGTAGTGCACCCGGTCGTCGCCGAGTCCGGCGAACCAGCCCGGGACCTCCGGCTCCTTGCCGTCGTCGATGACGGTCAGCCGGAAGTCACCGTCGGTCTGCGCGAGGATGCTGCGGACCGCGGCCTGCATCAGTGCCACGTCGCCGTAGTACGGCAGCATGAACTCGAAGGTCGCCACGGGCTCAGGCCTTGCTGCGGTCGACCGGCGCCGAGACCGGCAGGTCCAGGTCGAAGCGCTCCTCGTTCAGTCGCGCGCCCTCGTTGATCGCCACGGTGCGCGCCAGGTCGGTGAGCTTCTTCTCCAGCGAGCGGAACCGCAGGAAGGTGTTGAGGGTCAGGAAGCCCATCGCCAGCACCATGACGTACAGCACCAGGTCGGTGCCGCGGCCGACGCCCAGCTGGTGGGCGAGCCAGGTGACGTCGGTGGGACGCAGCACCGCGTAGATGTTCACGACCACGAAGACCGAGAACGCGATGCGCTTCCAGGCGCGGGTGTTGGCACGGTCCCAACGCCGGATGAACATGAAGGCGAGAGTGACCGAGCCGAGAATGAGAACCAGCTGGATCCAGAAGAATTTCATCGGCGGCTACGCTCCCGCAGCGAGATGTCGAAGATGATGTTGACGCCGTTGATCAGGGACTGACCCTTGGCGCGTGAGTAGTCGGTGTACAGGATGTCCACCGGCAGCTCGGCGACCCGCAGGTCGGAGCCGGCCAGGAAGCTGACGATCTCCGACGCGTGCGCCATGCCGTTCATGGTGATCCGCAGACGGGCCGCGGCCTCACGGTTCAGCACGCGCAGACCGTTGTGGGCATCGGTCAGCTTGAGCTTGCGCGCCGTCGGGCTGACGGTGGCCGCGGTCCGCAGGACGACCCGCTTGATCCACGGCACCTGGCCGTTCTGCTCGATGAAGCGCGAGCCGAGGACCACGTCGGCCTCGCCCTCGCGCAGCAGCGCCACCATCTTCTCGACGTCGGCGGTCTGGTGCTGGCCGTCCGCGTCGAAGGTGGCGAAGTACTTGGCCCCGGACTGGGCCAGCGCGTACGCGAGGCCGGTCTGCAGGGCGGCGCCCTGGCCCAGGTTGACCGGGTGGCGCACCAGGTGGGCGCCCGTGCTCATGATGTGCTTGGCCGAGTCGTCGCCGCTGCCGTCATCGACCACGACGATGTTCGGGAACGTCTTTCGCGCCCCCTCCACCACGTCGGCGATCACCTGGCCCTCGTTGTAGGCCGGGATCACCAGCCAAACATCGTCGTACTGGGACACGGAGGCTCCATGAATGGGGTCTGGCCCGCGCTGCTGCGCGGCGATCTGAAGATGGGGGGCGGACACGGTCACTCACCGGCCGTCCGGCTGCTCAACACCGCGGTGTTGGAGTCACCCGACTGCTGGACGAGACCGGCCGAGCTCGTCGCCGAACGGCCGAAGCTCTGCCTCAGGACCGCCAGCATACCGAGGACGGTGGCGGCGGAACCGGCCGTGTAGGCCAGGATCACGCGGGTGGACACCTCCCCCGGCAGGAAGGTCACCCCCGCGAGGACCGCGGTGCCGACCGCCCAGCAGAGCAGCTGGAGGTTGTGTCGTTTGAATACCATCAGCGCCTGGCCGAGCACCATCGCGAACATGTACGCCACGGTGCCGGCGGACAACCAGAAGAAGTCGAGGCAGCCGAGCACCGGCTTGGCACCGAACAGCACCTGGATCAGCCGGGGGCCGAGGGCGACCGCCGGGATGCCGCCGAGCAGCCCGAGCAGGCCCACCACGGCGCCGATCCGGCGGAGCATACCGGTGAACGCGGCCCGGTCGCCCACCGCGATCGCCGCGGAGAGGCCGTTCAGCAGCGAGGCCTGCAGCGAGCCGAAGACGAACAGCGGCACCCGGGCCAGCACCAGCGCGTTGAGCAGGGCGGCGATCAACGCGGAGTCGGACGGCGCGAGCAGCTTGGTGCTCACCACCGCGGCGTTGACCACGACCTGCGAGAGCAGCGTGGAGCAGATCAGCAGGCCCAGGCCGGAGCAGAGTTCGGACCAGGCGACCTGCTCGCCGGGCCGGACCGCGCGCAGCAGCGGGGGCAGCGTGGCGATCGCGGCGAGGATCGGGGCGATGGCCAGGATCAGGCTGAACGCGAGCGCCGAGTGCACCCCGGCCGCGCCGAAGGCGAAGGCCAGGCCGATCCGCAGCCCGCCGTCCAGGCCGAGCTGGGTGCCGTACGCGCCGAAGCGGCCGAGGCCGGCCAGGACGCCGCGGGTGAGGTAGCAGACGGCCATGCCGGTGAAGGCCCCGCCGAGGGCCAGCACCAGCGAGCGGTCGCCGTGGAACATCGTCCGGGCGATCGGGCCGGACGCGGCGCCGAGGGCGAGCAGGGTGGCCCCGAGGATCCCGCCGGTGAGCAGGGTCGCCCGGCGCAGCACCGGCGCGGCACCGTGGCCGAGCGCCGCACGCGCCGCGACGATCCGGGTGAGCTCCTGCTCGATCGGGAAGAAGACGCCGATGCCGACGGACATCACGATCGTCCACAGCAGCGAGACGTTCGCCATGTCGTCGACGGACAGGCTGTGGCCCGCCACGCCGAGGTGGATGTAGGAGGCGGCGCCCAGCACGACGGTGCCGCCGGCCACCGCCAGGGTTCCCGGCGGCAGCGCGGCCGTCACCTTCGTCAGTGCGTTCTTCACTGAGGTCTGTCGCTCTCGGTGGTCCGGGCCGTGGCGGCCAGTTCGGCGAAGACGGGTTCGGTCAGGGCCTCGGCCAGCATGGCCCGCCACTCGGGCAGCGGTGCCAGCCCGGCGGCGGCCCAGCGGTCGTGGCCCAGCACGCTGAAGGCCGGGCGGACGGCCGGGCGGACGAACGCCTCCGAGGTGGTGGGGCGGATCCGCTCCGGGTCGAGTCCGCTCAGCGCGTAGGTCTCGCGGGCCAGGCCGAACCAGGTGGTCCGGCCGCTCGCGGTGCCGTGGTAGACCCCGGCCGGGGCCCGGCCGGCGAGCGCGGCGCGGCCGAGCTCGACCAGGCGGCCGGCCAGCGCGTACGACCAGGTCGGCTGGCCGTGCTGGTCGTCGACCACGTCCAGGGTGTCCCGCTGGGCGGCCAGCTTGAGCATGGTGGCCACGAAGTTCGGGCCGTGCTCGCCGTACAGCCAGGCGGTGCGCACGGTGTAGCCGTGCTCGGGCAGGAGCTCGGCGACGGCACGCTCGCCGACCAGCTTGCTGCGGCCGTACGCGTTGACCGGCACGGTCGCGGCGTCCTCCGGGCAGGGCTCGGTGGCGTCGCCCGGCAGGACGTAGTCGGTGGAGACGTGCAGCAGCCGGGCGCCGGTCTTGGCGCAGGCCGCGGCCAGGTGGCGGACGCCGGTGCCGTTGACGGCGGTGGCGGCCTCCTCCTCGGTCTCCGCACCGTCGACGTTCGTCCACGCGGCGCAGTTGACCACGAGGTCGTGGCCCTCGACCGCGGCCTGCACGGCCGCGGCGTCGGTGATGTCGAGGTCCGCCCGGCGCAGCGCGGTGACCTCGGCGGTCGGGTCGGCGGCGAGCACCGACAGCAGGTCCCGTCCGAGCATCCCGGCGGCGCCGGTGACCAGCCAGCGCACCCGGCCGGCGGCGTTCGCGGTCACTTGGCCAGGGCCGCCTTCTGCTTCAGCGGCTCCCACCAGGCGCGGTTCTCGCGGTACCAGGCGATGGTCGCGGCGAGGCCGTCCTCGAAGCGGACCTGCGGCTCGTAGCCGAGCTCCTCGCGGATCTTGCTGATGTCGATCGAGTAGCGCAGGTCGTGGCCCTTGCGGTCCTCGACGTGCTCGACCATGTCCCAGCCGGCGCCGGCGGCTTCGAGCAGCAGGCCGGTCAGCTCCTTGTTGGTGGCCTCGGTGCCGCCGCCGATGTTGTAGACCTCGCCCGCGCGGCCGCCGCGCATGACCAGCTCGATGCCCCGGCAGTGGTCCGAGACGTGCAGCCAGTCGCGGACGTTGCCACCGTCGCCGTACAGCGGCACCTTCCTGCCGTCGATCAGGTTGGTGGTGAACAGCGGGATGACCTTCTCCGGGAACTGGTAGTGCCCGTAGTTGTTGGAGCAGCGGGTCACCACGACGTCCATGCCGTGGGTGCGGTGGTAGGCCAGCGCCAGCAGGTCGGAGGAGGCCTTGGAGGCCGAGTACGGGGAGTTCGGCTCCAGCGGCCAGGTCTCGGTCCAGGAGCCCTCGCTGATCGAGCCGTACACCTCGTCGGTGGAGATGTGCACGAAGCGGCCGACGCCGTGCTTGCGGGCCGCGTCCAGCAGCACCTGGGTGCCGACGACGTTGGTGAGGACGAAGGGGCCCGCGCCGGCGATCGAGCGGTCCACGTGGGACTCGGCGGCGAAGTGCACCACGACGTCGTGGCCCGGCATGACCTGGTCGACGGCGTCCGCGTCGCAGATGTCGCCCTGGACGAACGTGTAGCCCGGGTGGTCCGCCACCGGGGCCAGGTTCTCCAGGACGCCCGAGTAGGTGAGCTTGTCAAAGACGGTGATCCGGGCGCTCTCGTCCGCTCCGAGGAGCTGACGGACGAACTCCGAACCAATGAATCCGGCGCCGCCGGTCACGAGGATGCGCATAATGCGCGTAGTCTACCGCCGCCCGAGCGGCCTCCCGCCCCGCCCCCCACCGGCCCCTCGGTTCTCGAATAGGGTGCACCCATGCGTGGAATCCTCCTGGCCGGCGGCACCGGCTCGCGGCTGTGGCCCCTGACCCGTGCGGTGTCGAAGCAACTCCTCCCGGTCTTCGACAAGCCGATGATCTACTACCCCCTCTCGACCCTGGTGATGGCCGGGATAAGCGAAATCCTGATCATCACCACCCCGAACGACCGGGACCAGTTCGAACGGCTGCTGGGTGACGGTTCCCAGCTCGGCCTGAAGCTCCAGTACGCCGTCCAGGAGAAGCCCGAGGGCATCGCCCAGGCCTTCGTGCTCGGCGCCGACTTCATCGGCGACGAGCCGGTGGCCCTCATCCTCGGCGACAACATCTTCCACGGCAGCGGCCTCGGCACCCGCCTGACCGAGCACTCCGACATCAAGGGCGGCCGGGTGTTCGCCTACCCGGTGGCCGACCCGACCGCGTACGGCGTGGTCGAGTTCGACGAGAGCGGCCAGGTCATCTCGATCGAGGAGAAGCCGGCCGAGCCCAAGTCCCGGTACGCCGTCCCCGGCCTGTACTTCTACGACAACCGGGTCGTCGGGATCGCCCGCAACCTGGAGCCCAGCGCCCGCGGCGAGCTGGAGATCACCGCCGTCAACGACGCCTACCTGCGCACCGGCGACCTGCACGTCACGATCCTCGACCGCGGCACCGCCTGGCTGGACACCGGCACCTTCGTGTCGATGGTCCAGGCCTCGGAGTTCGTCCGGGTCATCGAGGAGCGCCAGGGCCTCAAGATCGGCTGCATCGAGGAGGCGGTCTGGCGGGCCGGCCTGATCGACGACGCGCAGCTGCGCGAGCTCGCCGAGCCGCTGCTGAAGAGCGGCTACGGCCAGTACCTGGTGACCCTGCTCGACGAGGCGGCCGCCCGGTGAAGTTCCGCGAGCTCTCCATCGAAGGCGCCTTCGAGATCACCCCGCAGGTGCACGGCGACGCGCGGGGCCACTTCACCGAGTGGTACCGCTTCGACCTCCTCGCCGAGGCCGTCGGCCACCCGCTGGACCTGGCGCAGGCCAACCTGTCGCTGTCCGCCAAGGACGTCGTCCGCGGCATCCACTTCGCCGACGTCCCGCCCGGCCAGGCCAAGTACGTGGCCTGCACCCGCGGCGCGGTGCTGGACGTCATCGTCGACCTGCGGGTCGGCTCGCCGACCTTCGGCAGGTGGGAGGGCGTGCGGCTGGACGACACCGAGCGCAAGGCCGTCTATATCTCCGAGGGCCTGGGCCACGGCTTCTGCGCGCTCACCGACGACGCCACGCTGACCTACCTCTGCTCGGCGACGTACAACCCGACCGGCGAGCACGGCGTGCACCCGCTGGACCCGGACCTCGGCATCGAGTGGCCGGCCGACGCGCCGCAGCTGTCGGCCCGCGACGCGGTCGCGCCGTCGCTCGCGGAGGCCGTCGCCAGTGGCCTGCTGCCGGACTACGAGGCCTGCAAGGCCTACACGGAGTCGCTGCGGAAGCAGTAGCGGCGCCGCCGCGACGACGGAGGGGACGCGTGCCGGTGCACGCGTCCCCTCCGTCGTCGGTACCGGCCGCGCCGGCCTCAGCGCCGCTTGAACACCCAGAGCTTGAGCAGGACGAACCGGGCCACGGTGGCGAGGCCGTTCGCCACGACCAGCCCGGCCACCTCGACCACCCGGGACGCGTGCCGCACCGCCGCGTCGAGCAGGGCCAGGGCGCCGCTGCTGAGGCCGAGCCCGATCAGGAACGCGACCGCGCCCTGGAGCTGGTGGCGCACCGCGCCGTCCGAGCCGGTGATGCCGAAGGTGAAGCGGCGGTTGGCCGCGGTGTTGGCCACCGCGCTGACGGCCAGGGCGACCAGGTTGGCCGTCTGCGAGGACCCGACCAGGCGCAGGACGACGAACAGCGCCAGGTAGAAGAGGGTGCTCAGCACCCCGATGACCAGGAAGGACGGCAGCTGGCGCCGCATCCCGGGCGGCGCGGCGCCCGGCCCGTCGGGCTCGCCCCGGTCCGCGGAGAGGGTCTCGTTCACTCGCCCGTCCCGTACCTGTCCTGCTCCTCGGCCGAGTCGTAGCCGACGAAGTAGGCCGGCCTCGCCTGGACCGCCGAGTAGATCCGGCCGACGTACTCGCCGAGCAGTCCGACGCAGACCAGTTGGACGGCCCCGATGAACAGCATCCCTATGAACAGCGAGGACCAGCCGGGCACGGTGGAGCCGAGCGCGTACGCGACCGTGGTGTAGAGCGCCAGCGCGATGCAGACCAGGAAGCTGAACAGCCCGAGCCAGGTGGCCAGCCGCAGCGGGGACGCGGAGAAGTTGGTGACGCTGTCCAGCGCGAGCCGGACCATCTTGGACAGCGGGTAGTGGGTGCTGCCCGCGACCCGCTCCTCCCGGACGTAGACCACCTCGCCGCTGGGGAAGCCCAGCCACGGCACCAGCAGCCGGTAGACCGGCTGGTGCTCGGGCATCGCCTTGAGCGCGTCCACCGCCGCCCGGCTGAGCAGCCGGTAGTCGCCGGCCTGGCTGGGCATCCGCTTGCCGACGAGCTTGCGCATCAGCCAGTAGTACGCCCCGGCGGTGTGCCGCTTGAAGAAGGTGTCGGTGCCGCGGTCGCCGCGGACGCCGTAGACGATGTCGAGGCTCTGCTCGCGGGCGAGCGCCAGCATCTCGGGGATCTTCTCCGGCGGGTCCTGCAGGTCGGCGTCGATCGAGACGACGTAGTCGCCGAAGGCGCGGTGGAGGCCGGCGCTGAGGGCGGCCTGGTGCCCTGAGTTGCGGGCGAAGCGGACGATGCGGAACTCGGGCCAGTCCTGCCGGATCTTCCGCATCAGCACCGGCGTCGCATCGGTGCTGCCGTCGTCGACGCCGACCACCTCGTAGGTGACGTCGAGGCCGTCGAGGAGGGGCCGCAGCCGCTCGACGGTCAACGGGAGCGCCTCCTGCTCGTTGTAGATCGGCATCACGATCGACAACAGCGGTGCCGTTGACATGCGTTGGTCCCACTTTCCGCGACGGCGGGGCTTGCTGGTGGCCCGACCATAACAGTCGGCCATGAGCGGGCGGTGAAAGGCGGCGTGCCCGGGTGAGCGCCCCGTGAACGGGGTGCCGGTGGACGCCGAAGGGCCCCGCGCACCGTGCGGTGCGCGGGGCCCTTCGGACTCGGCCTGTACGAGGCAGGCAGGTCAGAGCACCAATTACTTGATGATCTTGGTGACCTGGCCGGCGCCGACGGTGCGGCCACCCTCACGGATGGCGAACTTGAGGCCCTCCTCCATGGCGATCGGCTGGATCAGCGCGACCGTCATGGCGGTGTTGTCGCCCGGCATGACCATCTCGGTGCCCTCGGGGAGGGTCACGACGCCGGTCACGTCCGTGGTACGGAAGTAGAACTGCGGGCGGTAGTTGTTGAAGAACGGGGTGTGACGGCCACCCTCGTCCTTCGACAGGATGTAGGACTGGGCCTCGAAGTCGGTGTGCGGCGTGACCGAACCCGGCTTGATGATGACCTGGCCGCGCTCGACGTCCTCGCGCTTGATGCCACGGAGGAGCAGACCGACGTTCTCACCGGCCTGGCCCTCGTCGAGCAGCTTGCGGAACATCTCGATGCCGGTGACCGTGGTGGTGGTCTTGGTCTCCTTGATGCCGATGATGTCGACAGTCTCGTTGACCTTGAGGATGCCGCGCTCGATGCGACCGGTGACGACGGTGCCACGACCGGTGATCGTGAAGACGTCCTCGATCGGCATCAGGAACGGCTGGTCCACGGCGCGGGCCGGGGTCGGGATGCTCTCGTCGACGGCCTTCATCAGACCGAGGAGCTTCTCGCCCCACTCCTTGTCGCCCTCCAGCGCCTTCAGCGCGGAGACGCGGACGACCGGCAGGTCGTCGCCCGGGAACTCGTACTCGCTGAGGAGCTCGCGGACCTCGAGCTCGACGAGCTCCAGGATCTCCTCGTCGTCCACCATGTCGGCCTTGTTCAGGGCGACGACGATGTACGGAACGCCGACCTGGCGGGCCAGGAGGACGTGCTCCTTGGTCTGCGGCATCGGGCCGTCGGTGGCGGCGACCACCAGGATGGCGCCGTCCATCTGGGCGGCACCGGTGATCATGTTCTTGATGTAGTCAGCGTGACCCGGGCAGTCGACGTGCGCGTAGTGACGGCCCTCGGTCTGGTACTCGACGTGCGCGATCGAGATGGTGATACCGCGCTGACGCTCCTCCGGGGCCTTGTCGATCTGGTCGAACGGCGTGAAGGGGTTCAGGTCCGGGTACGCGTCGTGCAGCACCTTGGTGATGGCCGCGGTCAGCGTGGTCTTGCCGTGGTCGATGTGACCGATGGTGCCGATGTTGACGTGGGGCTTCGTCCGCTCGAACTTCGCCTTCGCCACTGAGTCCTCCTGAGGACAGATCCTGTACGCCGTGCTGACGTCAGTTGGTCTTGATCGGGCTTGGTCCGTGGTGCCGGAAGCACCTCGTACCGTCCCGCGGGGTAGGGGCCGGAGGCCCCGGGAGAATCCGTGCGGATCCTCCCGGGTCGCCTCCTAATAGCCTAAGGGGTCGGAATCATCCCGAATGTCGGACTGATCCCGGGGCCGGCAGAGCCGGACCTACTCGCCCTTGGACTTGGCGATGATCTCCTCAGCCACGGCCTTGGGGACCTCGGCGTACGAGTCGAACTGCATCGAGTAGCTGGCGCGACCAGAGGTCTTGCTGCGCAGGTCACCGACGTAGCCGAACATCTCGGAGAGGGGCACCAGCGCCGAGACGACGCGGGCACCGTGACGCTCGTCCATGGACCGGATCTGGCCACGGCGAGAGTTGATGTCGCCGATCACGTCGCCCATGTAGTCCTCGGGCGTGGTGACCTCGACGGCCATCATCGGCTCGAGGAGGACCGGCTTGGCCTTCCTCGCGCCTTCCTTGAAGGCCATCGAACCGGCGATCTTGAACGCGAGCTCGGAGGAGTCGACGTCGTGCGCCTGACCGTCGAGCAGGCTCACGCGGACACCCTGCAGCGGGTAGCCCGCGAGGATGCCGAACTCCATGGCCTCCTGGCAGCCGGCGTCGACCGACGGGATGTACTCCCGCGGCACACGGCCACCGGTGACCTTGTTGACGAACTCGTAGCCCTCGGCCTGCTCGAGCGGCTCGATCGCGATCTGCACCTTGGCGAACTGACCGGAACCACCGGTCTGCTTCTTGTGGGTGTAGTCGATGCGCTCGACGGCCTGACGGATCGTCTCGCGGTACGCGACCTGCGGCTTGCCGACGTTGGCCTCGACCTTGAACTCACGCTTCATACGGTCGACCAGCACCTCGAGGTGCAGCTCGCCCATACCCGCGATGATGGTCTGGCCGGTCTCGTCATCCGTGTTGACCTGGAAGGACGGGTCCTCCTCGGCGAGACGCTGGATGGCGACACCCAGCTTCTCCTGGTCACCCTTGGACTTGGGCTCGATGGCGACGCGGATGACCGGGGCCGGGAAGTCCATGGACTCCAGGATGACCGGGTTCTTCTCGTCGGCCAGCGTCTCACCGGTGGTGGTCTGCTTCAGGCCCATGACGGCGACGATGTCGCCGGCGCCCACCGACTCGATCTCCTCACGCTTGTTCGCGTGCATCCGGTAGATCTTGCCGATGCGCTCCTTCTTGCCCTTCACGGCGTTCAGCACCGAGGTGCCGGACTCCAGGCGGCCGGAGTAGATCCGGACGAAGGTGAGCTTGCCCAGGTGCGGGTCGGACATGATCTTGAACGCCAGCGCGGCCAGCGGCTCGTCGTCCGAGGCCTTGCGGGAGATCTTGGTCTCCGGGTCGTTGGGCTTGGTGCCCTCGATCGACTCGATGTCCAGCGGCGACGGCAGGTACTTGACGACCGCGTCGAGCAGGGGCTGAACGCCCTTGTTCTTGAAGGCGGTGCCGCAGAAGATCGGAGTGAAGTCCGAGTTCAGGGTGCCCTTGCGGATCGCGTCCTGCAGCAGCTCGACCGGGATGTCCTCGCCCTCGAGGGCGAGCTCCATGATCTCGTCGCTGATGTTCGAGACGGTGTCGATCAGCTGCTCGCGGTACTCGTCCGCCTGCTCCTGCAGCTCGGCCGGGATGTCGACGATGTCGTACATCTCGCCCTTGGCCGCCTCGGCGGACCAGACCAGCGCCTTCATGCGGACCAGGTCGACGACGCCCTGGAAGTCCGACTCGGCACCGATCGGGAGCTGCATGACCAGCGGGGTGGCGCCGAGGCGGTCCACGATGGTCTGCACGCAGAAGAAGAAGTTCGCGCCCGTGCGGTCCAGCTTGTTGATGAAGCAGATGCGCGGGACGCCGTAGCGGTCAGCCTGCCGCCACACGGTCTCGGACTGGGGCTCGACACCGGCGACACCGTCGAACACCGTCACGGCACCGTCGAGGACGCGCAGCGAACGCTCCACCTCGACGGTGAAGTCGACGTGGCCCGGGGTGTCGATGATGTTGATGGTGTGGTCGGCCTCGTCGACCGTCCAGTGACAGGTCGTCGCGGCCGACGTGATCGTGATGCCGCGCTCCTGCTCCTGCTCCATCCAGTCCATGGTGGCAGCGCCGTCGTGGACTTCACCGATCTTGTACGAGACACCGGTGTAGAACAGGATCCGCTCGGTGGTGGTCGTCTTGCCCGCGTCGATGTGCGCCATGATCCCGATGTTGCGGACCTTGGCGAGGTCAAGGGAGGTTGCAGCCATGGTGGCTCGTTCTCTCTCTGTCTAGTGACGGGGTACGGACTACCAGCGGTAGTGCGCGAAGGCCTTGTTGGACTCGGCCATCTTGTGGGTGTCCTCACGACGCTTCACGGAAGCGCCCAGGCCGTTGCTGGCGTCGAGGATCTCGTTCATCAGGCGCTCGGTCATGGTCTTCTCGCGACGGGCGCGGGAGTAACCGACCATCCAGCGCAGCGCCAGGGTGCTGGCGCGGCCCGGACGGACCTCGACCGGGACCTGGTAGGTCGCGCCACCGACACGGCGGGACTTGACCTCGAGGGCCGGCTTGACGTTCTCCAGCGCGCGCTTCAGCGTCACGACCGGGTCCGAGCCGGTCTTGTCGCGGACGCCCTCGAGGGCGCCGTAGACGATCCGCTCGGCGGTGGAGCGCTTGCCGTGCAGCAGGATCTTGTTGACCAGCTGGGTGACGACCGGGGAGCCGTAAACCGGGTCGATGATGACCGGGCGCTTCGGGGCGGGGCCCTTACGAGGCATTCTTACTTCTCCTTCTTGGCGCCGTAGCGGCTGCGAGCCTGCTTGCGGTTCTTGACACCCTGGGTGTCAAGCGAACCGCGGATGATCTTGTAGCGGACACCAGGAAGGTCCTTCACACGACCACCGCGCACCAGCACGATGGAGTGCTCCTGCAGGTTGTGGCCCTCGCCCGGAATGTAAGCGGTGACCTCGATCCCGCTGGTGAGGCGCACACGGGCGACCTTACGAAGCGCCGAGTTCGGCTTCTTCGGGGTGGTCGTGTACACACGCGTGCAGACCCCACGGCGCTGCGGGGAACCCTTCAGCGCGGGAGTCTTGTTCTTCTCGACCTTGTCCTGCCGGCCCTTTCGGACCAGCTGCTGGATCGTAGGCACCGTTTCTCCGTTTTCTGTGTGCCAAGGCTTGGTGGAACTAACCTGCGGTGTCTCCCTCGCACACAACCCCGTGGTCGACCCACGCGGTCGGGTGTGTTGGGCTTGTTACGACACGGAATCCCATGGCTGATGTACAGCGACGGCGCTCTACGCGCGGGGCGCTGGGAGGCGCTCCGGCTCGGCGCGGCGACCGGTGTGCATGCACGCACAAGGACCCGGGGACACCCCAGGCACAAGGTCAGAGCGTACCTAGCGCATCGGGCTCGGTCAAAACAAATGCAACGCCGCAGGTCGCGGGGCTCGCACCGGAAGCGGTACCCGGGTCGGCCCGAAACCGGGCCCGTACCACAACCGCGCACCCCCCGCACCGCGAAACGCTACGCCTCCAAATGTGCTCCGGCGAGCGGGGATCGGCTCTGTGCGCCCCCGCTCCCGGACGCCCCGGACGACTGCGGCACGGCACGCTCCCGGTTGTCCGACACGGCCACGAACAGGCCCATTGTGAGAGAGGCCACGGAGTACAGGACGAGCCAGACCGTCCAACCGCCGGGCGGCGACCAGTGGGCCGGGCTGATCAGCAGCGGGCCGTCGACGCCGACCGCGTTGCGGCGCAGCGCCCAGAGGAACGCTGCGGCGTTGACCACACTGAGCGAGAAGCCGGCGAGCACCAGCAGCCGGCGCCAGGCGAAGCCGCCCCACGGCAGTCGCTCGTGGCAGATCGCCGCGCACACGATCGGCAGGCCGACGGCGAACGGCAGCAGGTAGCGGCCCTGCCAGATCATGCCCAGCTGGCGTGCCTGCATCGCCTGGGCCGCTATCGGTATCACGACGATGCCGACCATCACCCCGACGATGGCCAGGGTGTCCCGCAACCGTGCGTAGCAGAACGCGAACAGCGCCAGGGCGATCACCACACCGCACCAGACCAGCAGGGTCGCGGCCGGCGGCTCCGCGTCCAGCCAGCCGAAGTAGCCGACCATCTGCTTCATGTACAGCAGGCCGTTGTCGAAGGTCTTCCGGGCCGCGGTCAGCGGGGTGAGGTCGCTGGGGGTGTCGATGACCGAGTTGTCCGGGTGGCTCGACGACCAGGCCAGGGCCGCCACGGCCGCCGCGACCGCCAGTGCGCCCCAGAGCCAGGTCGCCTTGCGGCGGAGCACGTCGCCCAGCGCGCCCTTGCGTCCCAGCAGCAGCCCGAAGAAGAGGGCCCCGGCGAACCAGATCAGCCCCAGCGGGCGGATGCTGATCAGCACCAGCGCGCCGATGCCCAGGCGGGCCAGCCGGCGGTTCAGCAGGTGCGGGTCCGGGCTCATCAGCATCGGGAGTCCGGCGCTCCAGACCAGGATGCCCGCCGCGATCTCCGGACCGCTCGGGTTGACCGCGCCGAACATGAACAGGGCCATCGGCGTGGTCGCGGTGGTCACGCCGAGCAGGGTGAAGGAACGCCGCCGCCACTCCGCCGCCGAGACCACCGCGCTCGCCACCAGGGCGGAGCAGATCAGCGCCGAGATCAGGCGCATCAGGTAGAAGGCCGCCTCGCCGTGCACCAGGAGGCTGGGCCAGCCCACCGCGAAGTAGTACGCGGGGTGGTAGCGGCCCGCCGCCGTGGTCACCAGGGTCGTCCCGGGGGTCTCCCTGAGCGCCGGGGCACAGGAGGCGGGCGTCTCGGGCTTGAAGACGTAGCAGGTGTTGACGTCCTTCAGGTCCTGGTAGATGCGCGGGAGCTCGACGCCGGTCTCGGCGAACTTGCCCTCGATGCCCCCGACCACGTGCGGGACCATGACCTCCCGGCCCTGGACCTGGCCGCGGGCGACCGCGGCCGCCCGGACGAGGTGCGCGTGCTCGTCCGGCGAGCCGCCGGGCGGGGTGCTGAGCGACCAGGACGCGCTCAGGGCGAACAGGATCGCGAACGCCACGGCCCACAGCCGCCTCGGCGAGGACGCGAGCCGGTCGGCGAGGGTCTTGACGGCGGTGATCATCATCTGGAAACGGCCTTCGGGGTCAGTCCGAGCTCACGGGCGGGAACTGGCGCTACTTGATCATGCTGATCCACGACTGGTCGCCGTCCTTCGAACACTGCCCCTCCGGCGCGAACTCCGGGCAGCTGCCGTCGAGGTTCCGGACGGTGTGCGACACCCACGGCAGGATGCGGTAGGTGTTCTCCTTCGCCGGCATGTAGCGGTCCGACATCGACGAGGAGACCGTACCGAACAGGAAGAGCAGCGCGAACAGCGTACCGATCACGGCGGCCTGCGGCCCGGGAAGGCCGCCCCCCTCGACGGGGCCCGCACCGGCCTCGGCGGCCCGCCGGCGCTCCGCGATCCGCAGCGACACCAGATGGGCCACCAGGGCGCACAGCAGCAGGCCGCAGTAGAGCATCTGGTTGTTCGTCCGGGTGTAGAGCTGCACGGTCTGGGTCTCGTACATGTGCGAGGCGAGGTACATCCGCATCACCCAGGCACTCGCGAACATGCAGCAGATGGTGACGACCAGCGGCTTGCGGATGCCGAGCCAGAGCGCGGCGCCGAGTGCGACGAACATCACCACGGCGAACAGGTCCATGCCGCCGAACTCGCCCGGCAGCGGCCACTCCCCGACCTTGCCCGGCAGGTCCGTGCGCCACATCAGGAAGTACGCCGGGTCGGTGTAGTTGTCGAACCGGAAGTTGATGTCCTTGGTCTCCTGGCCCTCCGTCAGCATGGTCACCAGGTAGCTGCCGCAGACCAGCAGGAAGGCGGCGCCGGTGGTGGCGAGGAAGGCCAGGCCCTTGCGCCGGCCGTCCCGCCACGGGAAGTACATCAGCGCCGCGACCAGTACGCCCGCCGCGCTCCACAGGAACCAGCCGGAGTAGGTCAGGAACAGCAGCCCGAGCAGCGCGCCGAAGCCCGCCGCCTTCGCCAGCAGCGACCGCCAGGACGCCGTCCCGCTCCGGCGCAACTGCACCACCAGCGCCACCAGGACCGGCACCAGCACGACCAGCACGGTCTGGCCGTACGGCTTGTAGGCGTCGATCAGGGCGAAGGCCGGCAGCACGCCGAAGGCGAGTGCGCGGACCGGGCTGAGCAGCATGCGCCAGGAGAGGTAGACCAGCGGGCCGAACGCGGCGGCTCCGAGGATCTGCAGGTCCTTGAAGGCGTACGCGGTGTTGCCGCCGCGGAACCACTCGGCGTAGTAGCCCAGGGTGTACAGCGGCGCCGGCGGGTAGACCGGCGAGCCCGAGGGCTGACCGTTCGCCACCGCGTGGGCCCACTCGACGATGCGGCCGCTGTCGCCGTTGAGGCCGAACATCGGCCAGGGAGTCCCCAGCAGGGCGATGACCGCTCCGGCCGCCACGAAGCCGCTGGCGAGGCCGGCCAGACCGGCCGAGGAGAACCGGGCGACCAGGCCGAAGTGCCGTCCGGACCGGACGCGCATGGCGACCACGACCGCGGCGAGCAGGACCAGGCCGATCAGGGCGAACCGCAACTGCAGCGCGGCGAGCCCGCTCACCTGGGCGATCCGGTCCAGCGGGTCGAGCTTGAAACCGCGGGCCAGCAGGGGCAGGACCAGCGCGGCCAGGAAGGCGACCAGCGCCTCGCCCGCGAGCAGCACCGGGGAGGAGGTCCGGACCCGGGCGCCGGAGCGGCGCTCCGATCCCCGGGTCAACGAACGCCCCCCGGACAACGGGACTCCGGATGCCTCCTGGGCACTGACTGTCACTGGAACGGTCCTCGACTCGTGGTAGCTCACCCGGCCCCCGGCGCCACTTCGCCGGCGGGTCGCGGAACGTACGGGATTCAGGCGCGCGGGGGCAGCCCCGGGCATCATAGGTCCTTCACCTTGTGAAGAGCGTGCCGGGCGCCGGGCCGCCGCCCCCGATGCCCCTTTTCCCGTACGGCCACCAGCCGGATCCCGCGCCTTCCCGCTAGAGGATGCCGAGGAGGATCACCAGGGTCCAGAACGCGCTGCCCAGGTAGCCGATGACCAGGCCGAGGACGGCCGCCGAGTCGCCGTTCGCGTTGTCGCGGCGGATCTGCGCGCGGGCGATGTGGCCGGCGGCCACCGCCGGCAGGGAGAGGCCGGTCAGGCTGCACATCAGGGAGACCACGGCCAGCACGTTGGTGGGGCGGGCCGGCGGGGGCGGGGCGGGCAGGAAGGCGGCCGGCACCGGCGGGGCGGCCGGGGCGAAGGCCGACGGCGCCATCGGGCCGGCGGGCAGGTCCACCACCAGCGCGGCCAGTTGGCCGTAGGTCTGCGCCGCAGCCACGGCCTCGTGGCGCTGCTCGAACTCCTGGGCGGAGAGGCGGCCCTCGGCGAACGCGGCCCGCAGCACGTCGACCGTCCGGTCCCGGTCCGCGTGGCCCGCCCGCATCGCGGCCTGCGGGGACAGGGCCGGGGCGGGAGCGGGGTGCCGACTGACGGGCGGTCGGCGGCCGTGGCTCCCGCCGTACCTGTCACCGGGACCGGGTTCGCCCCACGGTTGAACGGACATCCGCCACCTCCCGGTACCGCGGTACCCCCGCGCACGCTCACTGCTCCTCATGGTGCAGGACGAACGGCCGGGCCGCGTAGTTGCCGATTCGGCCCAGTAGCCGTCAGGAAGCCGGTCCGGCACGCCTGCCCCACCCGCGCGGCCCGCACGCTCAGGGGATCCTCAACTCGGGCGACAGCCCGTCCGGGCAGTGCCAGGCTGAGATCCGGGACGTTCCGTCCACCACGACACGAGCAGAGAAGGCCCCAATGCAGGCGTCAGAACCGCCGTCCGCCGACCTCCCCGGGCCCGGCACCCCGTCCGCCGTCAGCATCCAAGGACTGTGGAAGCACTTCGGCACCCAGGCCGCCGTGGCCGGGCTGAGCCTGGAGCTGCCGGCCGGCGCCTTCATCGGCCTGGTCGGTCCCAACGGCGCCGGGAAGACCACCACGCTGTCGATGGCCACCGGGCTGCTCCGGCCCGACCAGGGCGCCGTCCTGGTCCACGGCACCGACGTGTGGGCCGACCCGGTCACGGTCAAGGCTCGGATCGGCATCCTGCCCGAGGGGCTGCGGATGTTCGAGCGGCTCAGCGGGCGCGAGCTGCTGCAGTACACCGGCCGGCTGCGCGGCCTGCCGGGCGCCGAGGTGGACCGCCGGGCCGAGGAACTGCTGGCCGTGCTGGACCTCGGCCGGGACGCCGACAAGCTGGTCGCCGACTACTCCACCGGCATGCGCAAGAAGATCGGCCTGGCCGCGGCGCTGCTGCACAACCCCGACGTGCTGTTCCTGGACGAGCCCTTCGAGGGCGTCGACCCGGTCTCCGCCCAGACCATCCGCGGCGTGCTCAAGCGCTACGCGGCGGCCGGCTCCACCGTGGTCTTCTCCAGCCACGTGATGGAGCTGGTCGAGCAGCTCTGCGACTGGGTGGCGGTGGTCGACGCGGGCCGGGTGATCGCCCAGGGGCCGCTGGACTCGGTGCGGGGCGGGCGCAGCCTGCACGAGGCCTTCCTGGACCTGATCGGCGTCCGTGAGGACGACGGGCAGGCGCTCGGCTGGCTCGGCGGCGGATCGGTCGGCAAGCAGCTCGGGACCGGGCCGATCGGCGAGCAGCTCGGAAGTGGACCGGTCGGCGAGCAGCTCGGGAGCGGGCAGTGAGTGCGGCCGTGACCCACCCCGTACCCGACGGGCGGACGGTGGTCCGCGCCCTGGTGGCGCTCAAGCTCCGGCTGCTGCGCAACGGGCTGCGGCGCAGCCCCGGCCGGACCGCCGTCTACGTGATCGGCGGTGTCGTCGGCCTCGCTTTCGCGGCCGGCATCGCCGTCGCCATGGCCGCGCTGAACGGCCGCTACGCGGGCTCCGGGAACGCCGGGGTGATGCTGCTCGGCGTGCTGACCCTGGGCTGGGCCGCGCTGCCGCTGTTCCTGTTCTCCAGCGACGAGAGCGCCGACCCGACCCGGCTCACCGTGCTGCCGCTGCGGCCCGGTCCGCTGCTGCGGGGCACCCTGCTGGCCGCGCTGATCGGGCCCGGGCCGGTGATCAACCTGCTGCTGGTGACCGGCGCGGTGCTGGCCGGCGCCGGCGGCGGCGCCTCGGTCGGGTTCGCGGTGGTCGGCGTGCCGCTCGCGGTGACCTGCCTGGTCACGCTCTCCCGCGCGGTCGCGGCCGGCAACGCCCGGATGCTCTCCAGCCGGCGCGGCAAGGACTTCGCGATCTTCGGCGGGCTGGCCTTCGCGCTGCTGATCCAGGCGGCCAACGTCGGTTCGCAGAGCGTCTTCGGCCGCCGCGGCCAGGCCCTCGACCTCAGTCGGCTGGAGCCGATCGCCTCCGTGCTGCGCTGGATCCCGCCGATCAGCGCGGCGGACGCGCCCCGCACCGCCGCCGACGGCCGGTACGGGCTCGCGCTGCTGCAGCTCGCCGCGGCCGCCGTGCTGCTCGTGCTGCTGCTGCGCTGGTGGCGCGGCAGCCTGCAGGACCTGATGGTCACCGCCGACGCCTCCACCCAGGAGGTGGCCCGCGGGGTGCAGCGCTCGCGCGGCTGGCGCTTCCTGCCCGAGGGCCGGGCCGGCGCGGTGATGCAGCGCCACCTGCGGTACGCCTGGCGCGAGCCGCGGGCCAAGGCGGCGCTGTTCACCAGCATCGGCATGACGGTGGTGATCTGCCTGCTGTCGATGGTCCAGGGCTGGGCGAGCGTCTACCTGCTGGCGATGACCGGGATGTTCCTCGGGCTGCAGATGCTCAACCTGTTCGGCATGGACGGCTCCGCGTTCTGGATGGTCGCCGCCACCCTGCGCACGCCGGCCGACGCCCGGGACGAGCTGCGCGGTCGGGCGTACGCGGTGCTGTCGTACGCCGTCCCGGTGACGCTGCTGCTCGGGCTGCTGCTGGCGGCCGTCACCGGCGACTGGGAGCAACTGCCGTCCGCGATCGGTCTGGCGCTCGCGCTGCTCGGCTGCGGGGTGGCGCTCGGTGCGGTGTTCAGCGTGCTGGCGCCGTACACCATGCCGGCCGACAGCAATCCGATGCGCAACGCCGCTCCGGGCCAGAGCGGGCTGGTGATGCTCAACTCATTCGGCTCGATGTTCGGCGTCGCGGTGCTCGCCCTGCCGGTGGGCGGCTACCTCGCCTGGGCTCTGGTCTCGGACGGCCCGAGCTGGCCGGTGCTGCTGCTCGGGCCGCTGTACGGCGCCCTGGTCGCCGTCGCCGGGGTGCGGCTGGCGGCCACCCGGCTGCTGGAGCGCACCCCGGAGATCCTCGCCAAGGCCATCCAGCGCTGACCTGCCTCCCCCCTCCCCGGCGTCCCTCCCCACCGTCCGACCCCGGTCATCCGGCCGGCCTCCGGCATCATGGGCAGGAGGAACCGGGCCGTCGAGGAGAGCAGGAACACACCGTGGGCAAGCACGCGCAGCAGGGCGGAGACGCCGGGCAGCTGCTGGAGCAGGCGGTGCGGTCGACACTGACGGCCCCGGAGGAGGGTCTGGACCTCGCGCTGGACACCGGGGCGTCGCTGCTGGCCGCCTCGGCCGGGCAGTGGCCGGCGGTCAGCCGGGCGCTGCTGGGGCACGCGGACACCGCGGTCGGCCGCTGCTGGTCCGCCGGGTGGCGCCCGGCCGACCTGGTGCGGGTGGTGCGGCGCGGGCTGAAGCCGGTCCACCTGGCCCTGGCGGTGGACCTGATCGCCGCCGAGAACCGCCGCCACGCCGCGGCGGCCCTCGACCGGCGCTGGCACGAGCAGCTGCGCGAGCTGGAGACCGAGGTCTGGTGGTCCGGCGACGAGCAGTACCTCGGCGCCTTCGCCGAACGGCACCGGCTGGACCGCTTCGCCCTCGCCACCGCCGTCCTGGAGCTGCTGCGCACCTGGGGGCGGCTGCCCCCGATCGCCCCGGCGGGGCCGGCCCCCGGCCGGCCGGTGCGGCCGCAGCACGCCGGGCCCGGGGCCGGTGAGCCGCGGATGCTGGCCCGGATCCGGGCGCTGCTGGCCAAGGCCGAGTCCACCGAGTACCCGGAGGAGGCCGAGGCACTGACCGCCAAGGCCCAGCAGCTGATGGCGCAGCACAGCATCGACGAGGCGCTGGTGGCCGCCGCCGGTGCCGACCGCGACACCCCGGCGACGCTGCGGATCGGGGTGGACAACCCGTACGAGGGACCGAAGACGATGCTGCTGGACGCGGTCGCGGTGGCCAACCGGTGCCGGGCGGTGTGGGCAAAGGAGTTCGGCTTCTGCACCGTCGTCGGCTTCGACGGCGACCTGGACGGCGTCGAACTGCTCTACACCTCGCTGCTGGTGCAGGCCACCCACGCCCTCAACAAGGCGGGCTCGCGCAAGGACTCGCGCAGCAAGGCGTTCCGGCACTCCTTCCTGGTCGCGTACGCGGCGCGGATCCGCGAGCGGCTGACCGCCGCCACCGAGCGGACCACCAGCGCCGCCGCGGCCGGCCGGCACCTGCGCGAGGACGGCACCGAGGAGCAGCTGCTGCCGGACGAGCGGCTGCTGCCCGCGCTCGCCGCCCGCTCCGAGGCGGTGCAGGAGGAAGTCGGCCGGCTGTTCCCGAAGCTGGTCTCGCAGCGGGTCCGGGTCAGCGACGGCGTGGGCTGGGCCGCCGGTCGGGCCGCCGCCGACCGGGCCGCGCTGCACGGGCGCGCCGGGCAGATCCGCGGGTAGGCCCGCCGGAAGACCTGATAGAACGTACTCCGCCACGAACCAAGGGGGATTCGACGTGACGGAGCCGGCGGCCGAGTCGGAGTACCGGGACCGGGTGCGCGGAGCGCTGCTCGGCGGAGCGATCGGCGATGCGCTGGGCTGGCCGGTGGAGTTCCGACAACTCCACCAGATCCGGGACGGCTACGGGCCGGAGGGCGTGACCGCGCTGCCCGCCGGGCCGGGGCCGGTCGAGGTCACCGACGACACCCAGATGACGCTGTTCACCGCCGAGGGCCTGATCCGCGGCTTCGTCCGCGGCTGGACGGGCGGCGGCGGCTCGGTGCCGGAGGCCGTGCACGGCGCCTACCGGCGCTGGCTGCTGACGCAGTTCCAGCCCGCGCCGGACCCCGAGCCGCAGCCCCGCCCGTACGACGGCTGGCTGCTGCGGCAGCCCTTCCTGTACGCGCGGCGGGCGCCCGGCAACGCCTGTCTGAGCGGGGTGTCCGAGCACCCGGTGTTCGAGGCGCCGTCCGCGATCGGGCGGCCCGGGCCGATCAACCCGGGCTCCAAGGGCTGCGGCACGGTGATGCGTTCGGCGCCGTTCGGGCTGGCCCGGCTGGGCGTCGGGCAGTCCTTCGGGCTGGCCGTGCAGTGCGCCCAGCTGACCCACGGGCACCCGACCGGCTACCTCGCGGCGGGCGCCTTCGCGGCGCTGGTCGAGCGGCTCGCGAACGGCACGGAGCCGTGGGCGGCGGTCGGCGAGACCGTGGAGCAGATCCGCGAGCTGCCGGCGTCCAAGGAGACCGTCCAGGCGCTGGCCCGGGCGGTGCGGATCGCCCAGGAGTCCGAGCCGTCGGCGGAGGCCGCGGAGCGGGTCGGGCTCGGCTGGATCGCCGAGGAGTGCCTGGCCATCGCGGTGTACGCGCTGCTCGCGGCCACCCTCGACCCCGACCCGGTGCGCACCGCGCTGCTGCTGTCGGTGAACCACTCCGGCGACAGCGACTCGACCGGCGCGGTCTGCGGCAACCTGGTCGGGGCCGCGTACGGCGCCTCGGCGCTGCCCGCCGAGTGGGCCGGGGCGGTCGAGGGGCGGGCCGAGCTGCGGCAGGTCGCGGACGACCTGCTGGTGCTGTTCGGCACCCGCGACCCGCTCCACCCGGGGCTCGGCGGCCGCTACCCGGCCTGGTAGCGGCCCCTCACCGCGCCTGCGGATCGGTGACCTGGCCGAGGAACAGCGGTCGGCCGCCGTGGGTGTCCCGGATCAGGAACAGGAACGGCCGGTCGATGTGCAGCCGGACGGTCTCGTCCGGGGCCGGCGCGGCCGCCCCGGCGATCCCGATCCCGCTGCCGGCCGCCGCGACCGTGCCGTCCTCGTCCACCTCGACGGTGGCCTTCTGCACCACCGTGCCGACGGCCAACGGCTCCTTGGCGATGCCGCTGAGGTCCGCGTCGTCGAAGGCCGAGTGGACGCCGAGCGAACGCAGCGCGGGGGTGAGCTCGTTGGACGTGTCGAAGTGGAAGCGCGGCAGCTGCAGGTCGACGCGCCGTTCGGCGAGGGCGCCGAGGATCCGGTCGAGCTGCGGCTGGTCCAGGCCCTTGGCGAAGCCGGCGAAGCCGCCCTGTGCGGGGACGATCAGGTCCATCACCAACCCGCCGTCCGCGTACGGCAGTTCGACGGCCTGCCAGGGCTCTCCGACGATCCCGCCGGAGCCGTCGGCGTACTTGAACCCGCCGGTCTGGCTCATCGAGGGCACGGCCGGGGCGGAGCCGTCGAGCCGCTGGAACGGACGGTCCGCGGTCTGCGCGGGCTTGAACGCGGACGCCCACCTGGCCTTCAGGTAGAGCGCGTCGGTGAGCACCAGCCGGGTGTCCGGGCCGATCGACTTCGGCGCGAAGAGGTCCTTGATCCGGCCCTCGGTGGCCTTCTCCACGGCCGCGTTGACGGCCTTGCGGGCGCCCTCCGGGTCCTTGGCGAAGTCGGTGGGGTGCACGCCGGTGTCGAAGGCCGCGGCCAGGGTGGCCAGGTAGTCCGGTGAGACGGCGAGGCCCTGCTGCGTCCAGAGGTCGTCGCTCTGGCGCAGGGTCAGCCCGCCGCCGGTCGCTGCGGACCGGCGGTTCAACTCGCCGGTGGCCAGGGCGTACTGCTGCGGGCTGAGCCCGGTGTGCAGGGCCTTGGCGAGCTCGTCGGCGGTGGCGCCGCGGGCCCCGGGCAGCAGCATGGCGAGCACGGTGGCGAGACCGGACGGCGAGACCACGAGGTTGCGGCCGGCCGCGTCCGGCGGCGCGGTGAGGGTGTGCAGGAGGTCGAGCCCGAAGGCGTCGGTGGCGGTCGCGGTCGCGGCCACCTGGGCCGGATCGACCGCGGGGCGGCTCGCGGGCGCCGAGGCCCGGAGTTCCACGGGAGCGGCGGCCCCACCGCCGCCGCTGCCGCAGCCGGCGAGCAGCGGCGCGGCGAGCGCGGCGGGGAGGAGCAGCGCCGCGGGACGGCGGGGCGTGCGGCGACGGGTTCCGGTGCTGCGGTTCGTCATGGCCCTTCGACGCGCCGCCCCGCCGCCCGGTTCCGCTCAGTCCCAGAGCGCCCCGAGCTCCAGCAGCTCGTCCCGGTACTCGATCCGCTCGACCCACTCACCCGGCCAGGGCGCCTCGCCGTGGTGGGCGCCCGCGAAGGCGCCGGCCAGACAGGCCAGGGAGTCGGAGTCGCCGCTGGAGTAGGCGGCCCGGCGGACGGCGGCCACCGGGTCGTCGGGCAGCAGCAGGAAGCAGAGCAGGCCGGTGCCGAAGGCCTCCTCGGCGACCCAGCCCTCGCCGGTGGCCAGGCACGGGTCGGCCTCGACGTCGGGGGCGGCGAGCGCGGCCTCCAGCTGGTCGAGCACCTTGAGGCAGTCGTCCCAGCCGCGGGCGATGACGGCCTGCGGGGAGCTGCCGTACCAGCGGTCGGCGAGGTCGCCGAGCCAGAGCGCGTCGTACCGCTCGCGGCTCGCCAGCGCGTACGCCCGCAGCACCGCGGGCAGGCCGGCCGGCGGCACGCCCTCGGCGAGCTTGCGGACGGCGTACGCGGTGAGGTCACTGGCGGCGAGTGCGGTCGGGTGGCCGTGGGTGAGCGCCGACTGCAGCTGGGCGGCGCCGGAGAGCTGCCGGGCGTCCAGCTCGCGGATCAGCCCGATCGGGGCGACCCGCATGTTGGCGCCGCAGCCCTTGGAGCCGACGTCGCTCGCCTGCTGCCAGCGGTACTCGGGGCGGCTGAGCCGCTCGCAGGCGCGCAGGCAGGTCATGCCGGGGGCGCGGTTGTTCTCCGGGGAGCGCCACCAGTCGACGAACTCCTCGCGCACCGGCCGCTCCAGCCGAAGGGGTGTCAGCGGCCCGCGCTCCAGGGCGGTGCGCAGGCCGCGGCCGAGGGCGAGTGTCATCTGCGTGTCGTCGGTGACCAGCGCCCGGTCCGGCAGCGGGAGCCGCCGCCAGTCCGGGTGGTCGGCGGCGATCGCCTCGACGGTCTTGAACTCCGTCACCCGGCCGATCGCGTCCCCGATCGCCAGCCCCAGCAGCGCCCCCGTCGCCTTGCCCACGGCAGCTCCCCCCTCGTTCCCTTGTCACAGCTCGACCAGTAGTTCCTTGAGCCCGCGGATCACGTAGCCCGGGTTCCACTCGGGCTCGCGGACCAGCCGCAGGCCCGGGGCCCGGCGCAGGAGCGTGCCGTAGGACTCGGTGAGCTCCAGTCTGGCAAGCGGGGCGCCGAGGCAGAAGTGGATTCCGGCGCCGAAGGTGACGTGCGGGTTGTCGGTGCGGCCGAGGTCGAGGCGGTCGGGGTCGGCGAAGCGCTCGGGGTCGCGGTTGGCGGAGCCGAAGAGCAGGGCGATCTCGGCGCCGCGCGGGATGGTGACGCCGCGGACCTCGATGTCCTCCAGCACCCAGCGCTCGAACATCTGCAGCGGGGTGTCCCAGCGCATCAGCTCCTCGACGGCGGTGGGCAGCAGCCCGTCCACCGAGCCGCGCAGCCGGGCGAGTTCCTCCGGGTGCCGGAACAGGGCCCACCAGCCGTTGCCGGTGGTGTTGACGGTCGCCTCGTGGCCGGCGTTGAGCAGCAGCACGCAGGTGGAGACCATCTCCTGCTCGCTGAGCGCGTCGGAGCCCTCCTGGGCCTGGATGAGCGCGCTGATCAGGTCGGCGCCGGGGGCGGTACGGCGCTCGCGGATCAGGGCGCGCAGGTAGTCGGAGAACTCGGTGCTCGCGGTGACGGCCCGGCGGGCGACCTCCTCGGTCGGGTTCAGTTCGAACATCCCGGTGATGTCCGCGGACCACGGCCGCAGCAGGTGCCGGTCCGCGTCCGGGATGCCGAGCATCTCGGCGATCACCGCGACCGGCAGCGGCTCGGCGACGGTGGCGATCAGGTCGCCGCCGCCGGCCGCGAGCAGGTCGTCGACGAGTTCGCCGGCGAGGCGCCGGACGGTCGGGCGCAGGCCCTCGACCATCCGCGGGGTGAAGGCCTTGGAGACGAGCCGGCGGATCCGGGTGTGGTCGGGCGCCTCCAGGTCGAGCAGCCCGTGGTCGTTCAGGGTGTGGAAGGGCTCGTGCGCCGGGTCGGGCTCGGGGCGGCCGAACTCCGCGTGGCTGAAGCGGTGGGTGTAGGTACGGCCGAGCCGCCGGTCGCGCAGCAGCGCGCCGACGTCCTCGTGGCGCGAGACGAGCCACTGGTCCGTCGGCTCGAAGTACGTCACCGGCGCGTGTTCGCGCAGGTCGGCGTACGCGTCGTACGGGTGGGCCACGAACGCCGCCGACCAGGGGTCGAACTTCGCCGTCGTCGTCATCGGTCGATCACTCCAGGCCGTGAAGGGGAGCCGGACGGATCATCGTACGCACGCGGTACGTCCGTAAACAGGCCCGTCACCCAGGCCGTTCCGGCCCCCGGCCCCGCTCAGGCCCGCTCTGTCAGCAACCGCCGCACCAGGGCGGGGAGAGCCGTGGAGATCGGCTCCCGGACCACCTCGTCGGCGGCCTCGTCGAACGGCGTCGGCTCACCGTTCACCACCACCAGACGGGCCCCGGACTCCACGGCGATCTGCGGCAGCGAGGCCACCGGGTGGACCTGCAGGCTCGTGCCCACCGCGATGAACAGGTCGCAGGCCTTGGCGATCGCGTCGGCCTGCTGGAGCACCACCGGGTCCAGCGCCTCCCCGAACATCACCGTCCGCGGCCGCAGGATCCCCCCGCACTCCCGGCAGGCCGGGTCCGGCTCTCCCGCCTCCACCCGCGCCAGCACCTGCGCCATCGGCCCGACCACCCGGCAGCGCAGACACTGCACCTCCCGTGCGGTGCCGTGCAGTTCGAGCACCTTGCGGGCGGTCAGCCCGGCCTCCTGGTGCAGGCCGTCCACGTTCTGGGTGAGCACCCGCAGCGGCAGGCCGGAGCGCTCCAGGTCGACCAGCGCCCGGTGTCCGGCGTTCGGTCGGGCCGCCAGTGCGCCCGTCTCCAGCCGCATCCGCCAGGCCCGCCGCCGCACCTGCGGGTCCGCCCGGTACGGCCCGATGGTGACCAGCTCCTGCGCCGTCGGGTCCTTCTGCCACAGCCCCTGCGGGCCGCGGTAGTCGGGGATGCCGGAGTCGGTCGAGATGCCCGCTCCGGTGAGGACGGCGATCAGGGGGCGCTTCGCGTTCATGCACCGGACGGTACGGCCGGCGGTCCGCCCGCGGCCACCGAAAATCCGGGTGCGGCGCGTCAACTCCCACCGCACACTGGGCCGGTCACCCGTCGTACCGCGAAGGAGCCCCGTGCAGGGAGCAGTCAGCGTCTCGCCCGCCCAGATCCCCGAGTTGCTGCTCGGACTGGCCACCGTCCGCCCGGTGTTCCTCTGGGGAGCCCCGGGGATCGGGAAGTCCTCCCTGGTCAGGGCGTTCGCCGAGTCGCTCGGCCTGGAGTGCGTGAGCCTGGTCGGCACCCAGCTCGCCCCGGAGGACCTGATCGGCGTCCCGCAGCTCACCCCGGACGGCCGCTCCCGGTTCTGCCCGCCCGAGCAGATCGCCCGCGAGGAGCCGTACTGCCTGTTCCTGGACGAGCTGAACGCTGCCTCGCCGGACGTCCAGAAGGCCTTCTACTCGCTGATCCTGGACCGTCGGATCGGCTCGTACGAGCTGCCGCCGGGCTCGATCGTGATCGGCGCCGGAAACCGTGCCACCGACGGCGCGCTCGCCCGTCCGATGGCGTCCGCTCTGGTCAACCGCATGGTCCACGTCCATCTGCGGGCCAGCGCCGAGGACTGGCTGCGGTGGGCGGCCGGTGCCGGGATCCACCCCTGGATGGTCGACCACCTCACCGACCGGCCCGACCACCTGTGGTCCGCCCCGCCCAAGTCCGAGGAGCCGTTCTCCACCCCGCGCGCCTGGCACATGCTCTCCGACACGCTGAACTCCTTCGGCCCCAGCCTGGACGAGGCGACCCTCAAGGTGCTCACGTACGGGCTGCTCACCCCGCAGCACGCCATCGCCTTCTGCGGCTACACGAAGATCGTCCGCAACTCCTACGGCCTGGAGGCGATCCTCAAGGGCGACGCCCGCTGGCCGCACCGGCTGGAGGACCGCGACCTGCTCTACTACCTGGCCGACGCCTTCCGCGGCCGTCTGGTCAAGGAGCTGCCCACCAGCAGGGAGCACGCCTCCGGGGCGCAGCGCCAGACCGCGTTCCGGGCCAAGTCGCTGCTGGTGCAGCTGGCCGAGATCTCGGTGGAGGTCGCCCAGACGGTGATCGCCGACGGCGTGGACGGCATCCCGGTGCTGCCGTCGTGGTTCCTGATCGAGGCCGCCCGGGACATGCCCCGGCTGGTCGAGGCCCGTCGGTGAAGCCCGCGGCGGCGAAGAAGCCGGATCCGGCCGCCGAGGCCTTCACCGAGGGCGTCCTGCTGCTGCGCCGCAACCCGGCCTTCGCCGCCCTGCCCGCCGAGATCTGCCGCACCGAGCACTGCGCCCTTCCGCCGCCCGGCGACTGGGCGGTGGTCGATTCCGACGGCCGCGTGCACGTCGATCCGCGCCGCCGGGCCGAGCCCGAGGAGTGGGCCTGGGTGCTCGCGCACGCCCTGCTGCACCTCGGCTTCGGCCACGTCCCGGCCGCGCGCGGCGCCCGGGTCCAGCCGGACGGGTACGCGACCGCCGCCCGCTGCGCGGTGGTGAACCGCTTCCTCGCCACCTTCCCGGTCGGCCGCGCCCCGTTCGCCCTCCCGCAGGAGTACCCGGGCGGCGACGAGGAGGACCTGGCGGCCCGCTGGCGCCGCGACGGCCTGCCGCCGGCCGGCACGGCGGGTACGGCCGGCACCGCCGACCGCGACCAGCTGCTGGTCGAGTGGCGCAGCCACGGCCGCGCCCCCAGGGACTGGGAGAGCGCCTTCGCCGCCGCGCTCACCCGCACCATGTCCGCCGCGATGGACCGGGCCGGCGGCCGGTACGACGAGCGGACCGGCGAGCGTCTGCCCGAACGGCCCTGGACCAGGGCGCTCAACTGGTTCGTCTCCTCGTACCCGCTGCTCGGCGGCCTCGCGGCCGGCCTCACCGTGGTCGCCGACGCCGAACTCGCCCGCGCCCACGACATCGCGGTCGCCGCGGTCAACGCCGAGGCCGGCGAGATCTACGTCAACCCGCTGCTCCGCCACACCGACGAGGAGTGGCACTTCATCCTCGGCCACGAGATGCTGCACGCCGCCCTGCGGCACGGCGAGCGCCGCGGCGGGCGGGATCCGTTCCTGTTCAACGTGGCCGCCGACTACGTCATCAACGGCTGGCTGCTGGAGATGGGCGTCGGCGAGATGCCCGAAGGGCTGCTGCACGACCCGCAGTTGAAGGGCCTGTCGGCCGAGGAGGTGTACGACCGGATCGTCCGCGACCAGCGCCGGATCCGCCGCCTCGCCACCCTGGCCGGAAAGAACCGCCCGGACATCCTCGGTGAACCGCTGGACCGCGGCCCGCGCGACTACGTGGACCTCGACGACTTCTACCGGCGCGGCCTGCAGCAGGGCTTCGAGCTGCACCGGCGCGAACGCGGGCTGCTCCCCGCCGGGTTGGTCGAGGAGATCCGCGCGCTCGCCCATCCGCCGCTGCCCTGGGACGCCCTGCTGGCCCGCTGGTTCGACGAGTTCGTGCCGAGCCCGGAGCCGGTGCGCAGCTACGCCCGCCCCGCCCGCCGGCAGTCCGCGACGCCGGACATCCCCCGCGCCGGCCGCTACCGCCCCGAGGAGGAGGTGCCGCGCTGCACCTTCGGCGTCGTCCTGGACACCTCCGGCTCGATGGGCCCGGTGCTGCTCGGCAAGGCGCTCGGCGCGATCGCCTCGTACGCCGCCGCCCGGGACGTCCCGGCCGCCCGGGTGGTGCACTGCGACGCCGCCCCGCACGACGCCGGGTACCTGCCGGTCGAGGAGATCGCCGGGCGGGTCCGGGTGCGCGGGCGCGGCGGCACGGTCCTGCAGCCGGGCGTCGACCTGCTGGAGCGGGCCGAGGACTTCCCGCCCGGGGCGCCCGTCCTGATCATCACCGACGGCGAGTGCGACGTGCTGCGGGTGCGCCGCGAGCACGCCTTCCTCGTCCCGCGCGGGGCGGGGCTGCCGTTCACCCCGCGCGGGCCGGTCTTCCGGATGAGCTGAGCCGGACGGGCGCCCGCTCCTCCCCTGCGGGAGCGGGTGCCCGTCCGGCCGTCTGGTCCGGTCGGCTGGGCCGGGCCTCCTGGCCCGGCCTCCTGGTCAGGCCAGCACCAGGCGCGACGCCACGGTGTCGCGCCGGACCAGCGGGCTCAGCGCCACCAGGAAGCAGGCGGCGGCGAGCGGGATCAGCGCCAGGTCGGCGGCCGAGGCGACCGTCCCGAGCAGCATCAGCACCGGGCTCCACCAGCGCAGCGCCCGGGCCGCGCCCACCGAGGCGGCGACCAGCAGGGCGAGCAGGCCGACGTAGAAGAGCAGCGGGCCGACCTGGTAGACCGCCGGCAGCACGCCCGGGACGTCCTGCACCCGGCCGAACAGCCGCGACTGCTCGGCCTTGTCGGCCGCCACCAGGCCGACGACCAGGTCGATCCCGATCTGCACCAGGGAGGCCGCGAGCCCCGCGAAGGCCGTTCCCAGTGCCGTGCCCGCCGCCACCCGCCCGGCCGTCGTGCCGCGCGGGGCGAGCAGCCGCCGCAGGGCGAGGAAGACGGGGGCGAACAGCAGCAGCGCGGCGAACATCGCGGTGTGGCCGACCGTCCAGCCGAGGCCGGGCTCCCGGGAGCCCGGAACCAGCCGGATGCCGCCGTAGAGGGCCATCAGCGCGGGGGCGCCGACGACGGCGTACGAGGTGAGGCGGGTGGTGCTGTGGGCGGTGGTACGGGCGGTGCTGCGAGCGGTGTTCATCTGCGGTCTCCTGCGGTCTGCGTGGTCCGTTTGCGACACCACAGATGCTGCCCGCCGGAGCCCTCGTCGCGGATCGCCCGCACCGGCGAACCGGCCGCCTCCCCCGCAGGGATGAGCCCGGGTGAGAACCCCACCAGCCCGGGTGAGGAGCCCGCCACCCCGGGGCGTCAGCCCTCCCCCGCCACCACCGCCCCGGCCTCGTACGCGAACACCACCGCGTGCACCCGATCGCGCAGCCCGAGCTTGCTCAGCACGTTGCTGACGTGCGTCTTCACCGTGTGCTCGCTGACCACCAGCTCCGCCGCGATCTCCGCGTTGGACAGCCCGCGCGCGATCAGCTGCAGGGTCTCCTGCTCGCGCCCGGTCAGCTGCTCGAGCAGCCTGGACGGCGGCCGCACCGCCCGCTCCGGCGTTCCCGGCCGGCGGGCGGCGAACTCGCCGATCAGCCGCCTGGTCACCGAGGGCGCGAGCAGCGCCTCCCCGGAGGCGACCATCCGCACGCCGTGCGCCAGGTCGTCCCGCCGGACGTCCTTGAGCAGGAAGCCGCTGGCGCCCGCGTACAGCGCGTCGAAGACGTAGTCGTCGATGTCGAAGGTGGTCAGCATGATCACCTTGGTGGACGGGAACTCGGCGCACACCCGGCGGGCGGCCTCCAGCCCGTCCATCACCGGCATCCGGACGTCCAGCAGCAGCACGTCCGGCCCGTGTTCGCGCACCGCCTCGACCGCCTCGGCGCCGTCGGCCGCCTCGGCCACCACCTCGATGTCGGGCTGCGCGTCCAGGATCATCCCGAATCCGGCCCGCACGAGTTCCTGGTCGTCCGCGATGACCACCCGGATCGGCGTCATCCGCCCTCCCTCTCCACTGTCACGCCCGCTGCCAGCGGCAGCCGGGCGCTCACCACGAATCCCCTGCCCTCCGGGCCCGGGCCGGCTTCGGCCCGCCCGCCGCAGGCCGCCGCCCGCTCCCGGACGCCCACCAGCCCGCGGCCACCCGACCACCCGGTCACGGCCCGGCCGACCGCCGTACGGTCGGCCGTCGACGGCACACCGCGGCCGTTGTCGGAGACCACGACCTCCAGCACCTCGCCCGCGCGCCGCACCCGGATCGCGGCCCGGTCGGCCCCGGAGTGCTTGACCGTGTTGGTCAGCGCCTCCTGCACGATCCGGTACGCCGCCGCCTCCACGTCGGCGGGCAGCGCGTCCTTGTCCCGCGGGAGTTCGAGCTCCACCTGCAGGCCCGCGCCGCGCACCCGCTCGGCCATGTCGGCGAGTTCGGCCAGCCGGGGCTGCGGCGCCAGCTGCCGGCCCGCGTCCGGGTCCTTCAACACGCCGAGGACGCGCCGCAGTTGGACCATCGCATCGCGGCCCGCGTCGGCGATGGTGTCGAACGTCCGGATCGCGCGGTCCGGATCGCTCCGCACCACCACCGGCCCGGCCTCGGCCTGGATCACCATCAGCGAGACGGCGTGCGCCAGGATGTCGTGCATCTCCCGGGCGATCCGGGCGCGCTCCTCGGCGACCGCCCGCGCCGCGTCGCTGGCCGCCCGTTCGCCGGCCTCCCGGGCCCGCTCCGCCTGCACCCGGGCCAGTTGCCGCTGGGCGCGCACCAACGAGCCGAACACGAAGGTGCCGACGGAGGTGACCAGGCTGAACAGCGCGCCGTTCGGCGAGTGGGTGCCGAGGACGTTGCCGGCCACCACGACCGCCAGGACGCTCCACCGCGCCCGCTCCGAGGCCCGCTCGGCCACCGTGTACAGGGCCACCACCCCGGACAGCGGCACCTGGGGGTTCGCCGAATGCGCCACGACCGAGATCACCAGCGACGGCGCCGTCGCCAGCGCCAGCACCGTCAGCGGCCGCAGGCGCCGCCAGGGCAGCGGCAGCGCCGTCGCCGCCGCGAGCAGGTACACCCACCACGGCCGGGCCGTCCCGTCCTGGTACACCGACCACAGGGCGACCCCGGCCGCCGTCGCCGCCAACAGCGAGTCCGGCAGGTACGGACTCGGTCCCCCCGGCCGGCCCGGCCCGCCCGCCGCACGCTCCACCCCGCTGCCTCCCCCGTAGCCGGGGACGCCGTCCCCGTGGAGGAGATCATGCCCTACCGGCAGCACCTCCGGAACGGCCCGGTCAGGCACCGGTGACCGTCACGCCACCGGTCACGGCCCGCGCGGTGATGCTGCGCGCCGCGGCCGGCTGCGAGGGGACGTTCACGTCCACGCCGCCGACCGACGCCTGCGCGTCCACCGCGTACGCCTCGCCGCCCGGCACCTTCAGCCACACGCCGCCGTTCGTCGTCGCGGCTTCGACCTTCGACGGCGCGCCGGCGAACTTGGCCCGCACCCCGCCGTTCACCGCGGTCAGCTTCACCTGCGGGGAGGTCAGCCCGTTGGCCTCGACCCCGCCGTTCTGCACCTCGGCCTCCGCGTCGGCGGCCAGACCGGTCAGCTTGATGCCGCCGTTGCCCTGCTTCACCCGCACCTTGGTCCGGGCGGGCACCTGCACGGTGTACCCGATGCCGCACCGGTCGCACTCGTACGTCAGCCGGAGCACGCCGTCCTTGACCTCGTGCGTGCTCTTCGGGGCGTCCCCGCGGTAGTTCTGGTTCTCGACCACCTGCACGGTGTCGCCGACGCCGGTGACCACCACCCCGCCGTTCTTCCCCTCGACGACCAGTTCCCTGACCGGCTCTGCCACCCCGTAGCCGACCGTCCGGTGCTGCTGGTCGTCCCCGACCGGCAGACAGCCCGCCATCCCGGCCAGCACCCCCGCCGTGATCGCCGCCGCGCCCAGTACCCGCTTCATTCCCGGCCCCCTTCGCAAGCCCCGCCGTCCCGACACCGGAAGCCTCCCGCGGTGGCGCCGTCCCACACCTCCCTCACCGGAGCGGTTCCCGCCACTCCCCCGCAGGGGGGAGGGACCGGGGAATGCCGAAGGGCCCGGAGGCTTGATGCCTCCGGGCCCTTCGATTCAGTAGCGGGGACAGGATTTGAACCTGCGACCTCTGGGTTATGAGCCCAGCGAGCTACCGAGCTGCTCCACCCCGCGTCGGTAAACACGAGCTTACGCGATACCGGCCGAATGACCTAACCGGTTTCCGATCCCGGTTCCCGGCGGCCCCGGACCGGACGCCGAGAACACCGGAAATGCCGGAAACGCCGGAAACGCCGCAGGGCGGCCACCCCGTGAAGGGTGACCGCCCTGCGATCGGTGACCTAAGCCACTCCTGCCCGCGGGCGGGCGAGGAGGGGGACTCAGCCGGTGTACGGGCCGTAGTCGTAGTCGTCCAGCGGAACCGCCTGGCCGGAGCCGGAGCCGAAGGGCGACAGGTCGTAGTCGTCGTAGCCGACGGCCGAGTACATCGCGGCCTTGGCCTCCTCGGTCGGCTCGACCCGGATGTTGCGGTAGCGGGGCAGACCCGTACCGGCCGGGATGAGCTTGCCGAGGATGACGTTCTCCTTGAGGCCCAGCAGCGGGTCCGACTTGGCGTGGATCGCCGCGTCGGTGAGCACCCGGGTCGTCTCCTGGAAGGAGGCGGCCGACAGCCAGGACTCGGTGGCCAGCGAGGCCTTGGTGATACCCATCAGCTGCGGACGGCCGGAGGCGGGGTGACCGCCCTCGGAGACCACCCGACGGTTCTCGGTCTCGAAGCGGCCGCGCTCGACGAGCTCGCCCGGGAGCAGCTCGGCGTCGCCCGACTCGATGATCGTCACGCGGCGGAGCATCTGCCGGATGATGATCTCGATGTGCTTGTCGTGGATCGACACGCCCTGCGAGTTGTAGACCTTCTGGACCTCGGCGACCAGGTGGATCTGGACGGCACGCTGGCCCATGATCCGCAGCACGTCGTGCGGGTTGGTGGCACCCATGGTCAGCTTCTGGCCGACCTCGACCGCCTCGCCCTCGCTGACGAGCAGCTTCACACGCTTCGAGACCGGGTAGGCGATCTCGTCGGTGCCGTCGTCCGGCGTGACGACCAGCTTGCGGGTCTTCTCGGTGTCCTCGATGCGGACGCGGCCCTGCGCCTCCGAGATCGGGGCCACACCCTTGGGGGTGCGGGCCTCGAAGAGCTCGACGACACGCGGCAGACCCTGGGTGATGTCGTCACCGGCCACACCACCGGTGTGGAAGGTACGCATGGTCAGCTGGGTACCGGGCTCACCGATGGACTGGGCGGCGATGATGCCGACCGCCTCACCGATGTCGACCAGCTTGCCGGTGGCCAGGGAGCGCCCGTAGCACATGGCGCAGGTGCCGACGGCCGACTCACAGGTCAGGATCGAGCGGGTCTTGACCTCGCTGATGCCGTGGCGGATCAGCTCGTTGATCAGCACGTCACCGAGGTCGGTGTTCGCGGTGGCCAGCAGCTTGCCGTCGATGGTGATGTCTTCGGCGAGCATGCGGGCGTACACGCTGGTCTCGACGTCGTCCGTCTTGCGCAGCACGCCGTCGGCGCCCACGGAGCCGATCGCCAGCTTCAGGCCGCGCTCGGTGCCGCAGTCCTCCTCGCGGATGATGACGTCCTGGGAGACGTCGACCAGTCGACGGGTGAGGTAGCCGGAGTCGGCGGTGCGCAGCGCGGTGTCGGCCAGACCCTTACGGGCACCGTGGGTCGAGATGAAGTACTCGAGAACGGTGAGGCCCTCACGGAACGACGCCTTGATGGGACGGGGAATCGTCTCGTTCTTGGCGTTGGACACCAGACCACGCATACCGGCGATCTGACGCATCTGCATCATGTTTCCACGAGCACCCGAGTCGACCATCATGAAGATGGGGTTGGTCTTCGGGAAGTTCGCGTTCATGGCCTCGGCGACCTCGTTGGTCGCCTGGGTCCAGATGCCGATGAGCTCCTGCTTGCGCTCGTCGTTGGTGATCAGGCCGCGCTCGTACTGACGCTGGACCTTCTCCGCCTTCGCCTCGTAGCCCTCGAGGATCTGGGGCTTGCTCGGCGGGACGACGACGTCGGAGATCGAGACGGTGACACCCGAACGGGTCGACCAGTGGAAGCCGGCCGCCTTCAGGTTGTCCAGGGTCGCCGCGACGACGACCTTGGGGTAGCGCTCCGCCAGGTCGTTGACGATCGCGGAGAGCTGCTTCTTGCCCACCTCGTAGTCGACGAACGGGTAGTCCTCGGGCAGCAGCTCGTTGAAGAGCGCGCGGCCGAGGGTGGTGGTCAGGCGGAAGGGCTCGCCGTCGAACCAGCTCGGCTGGCCGTCCTCGTCCACCGGAGCGGTCCAGCCGCGCGGCGGGACGGTGCCGGCCTGCAGGCGCAGCTCGATCGGGGCCTGGACGTCCAGCTCGCGGGCGTCGAAGGCCATGATCGCCTCGGCGGTCGACGAGAAGGTGCGGCCGGCGCCCTTCACGTTGTCGCGGTCCGAGGTGAGGAAGAACAGACCGAGCACCATGTCCTGGGTCGGCATGGTGACGGGGCGACCGTCGGCCGGCTTCAGGATGTTGTTCGAGGACAGCATCAGGATGCGGGCCTCGGCCTGCGCCTCCGCGGAGAGCGGCAGGTGGACGGCCATCTGGTCACCGTCGAAGTCCGCGTTGAACGCGGTGCAGACGAGCGGGTGGATCTGGATGGCCTTGCCCTCGACCAGCTGCGGCTCGAAGGCCTGGATGCCGAGGCGGTGCAGGGTGGGCGCACGGTTCAGCAGGACCGGGTGCTCGGCGATGACCTCTTCGAGGACGTCCCACACGACCGGGCGGGCACGCTCGACCATGCGCTTGGCCGACTTGATGTTCTGCGCGTGGTTCAGGTCGACCAGGCGCTTCATCACGAACGGCTTGAAGAGCTCCAGCGCCATGGCCTTCGGCAGACCGCACTGGTGCAGCTTGAGCTGCGGGCCGACGACGATGACCGAACGGGCCGAGTAGTCGACTCGCTTGCCGAGCAGGTTCTGGCGGAAACGACCCTGCTTGCCCTTCAGCATGTCGCTGAGGGACTTCAGCGGGCGGTTGCCCGGGCCGGTGACCGGACGGCCGCGGCGGCCGTTGTCGAACAGCGCGTCGACGGCCTCCTGGAGCATCCGCTTCTCGTTGTTCACGATGATCTCGGGGGCACCGAGGTCGAGCAGGCGCTTCAGGCGGTTGTTGCGGTTGATGACGCGGCGGTACAGGTCGTTCAGGTCGGAGGTCGCGAAGCGGCCACCGTCCAGCTGCACCATCGGACGCAGGTCCGGCGGGATGACCGGGACGCAGTCCAGCACCATGCCGTTGGGCTTGTTGGTGGTCTGCAGGAACGCGGAGACGACCTTGAGGCGCTTGAGCGCCCGGGTCTTCTTCTGGCCCTTGCCGGTGCGGATGATCTCGCGCAGGCGCTCGGACTCCTCCGCCAGGTCGAAGGTCTCCAGGCGGTCCTTGAGGGCCGCGGCGCCCATCGAGCCGGAGAAGTAGGTGCCGAAGCGGTCGCGCAGCTCGCGGTAGAGCAGCTCGTCGCCCTCGAGGTCCTGGACCTTGAGGTTCTTGAAGCGGGCCCACACCTCGTCGAGGCGGTCGAGCTCGCGCTGCGCGCGGTCGCGCAGCTGCTTCATCTCGCGCTCGGCGCCCTCGCGCACCTTGCGGCGCACGTCGGCCTTGGCGCCCTCGGCCTCCAGCTCGGCCAGGTCGGTCTCGGCCTTCTTGGCACGGGCTTCGAGGTCGGAGTCGCGGCGGTTCTCGATCTGCTGGCGCTCGACCGAGACGTGCGCCTCCAGGGACGGCAGGTCGCGCTGGCGGCGCTCGTCGTCGACCCAGGTGATCATGTAGGCGGCGAAGTAGATGACCTTCTCGAGGTCCTTCGGCGCCAGGTCCAGCAGGTAGCCCAGGCGGGACGGGACACCCTTGAAGTACCAGATGTGGGTGACCGGGGCGGCCAGCTCGATGTGGCCCATCCGCTCGCGGCGCACCTTGGCGCGGGTCACCTCGACGCCGCAGCGCTCACAGATGATGCCCTTGAAGCGGACGCGCTTGTACTTACCGCAGTAGCACTCCCAGTCCCGGGTCGGGCCGAAGATCTTCTCGCAGAAGAGGCCGTCCTTTTCGGGCTTCAGGGTGCGGTAGTTGATGGTCTCCGGCTTCTTGACCTCGCCGTGCGACCACTGGCGGATGTCGTCGGCGGTGGCCAGGCCGATGCGGAGCTCGTCGAAGAAGTTGACGTCAAGCACTGGTCGTCAAGCCCTCTTTCGTAAGTCGAGAGTCGTTCATGTGGTCTGAGGGGGGCCTGGGGGCGGGCCGGCTGCCGCGGGCAGCCGGCCCGGCCTCCGTCAGACCTCTTCGACGCTGCTGGGCTCGCGCCGGGACAGGTCGATGCCGAGCTCCTCGGCCGCGCGGAACACGTCCTCGTCGGAGTCCCGCATCTCGATGGACTGGCCGTCCGAGGACAGCACCTCCACGTTGAGGCAAAGCGACTGCATTTCCTTGATGAGCACCTTGAAGGACTCGGGAATGCCGGGCTCGGGGATGTTCTCGCCCTTGACGATGGCCTCGTAGACCTTCACCCGGCCGAGGACGTCGTCGGACTTGATGGTGAGCAGCTCCTGCAGCGCGTAGGCCGCGCCGTACGCCTCAAGGGCCCACACCTCCATCTCACCGAAGCGCTGACCACCGAACTGCGCCTTACCACCGAGCGGCTGCTGGGTGATCATCGAGTACGGGCCGGTCGAACGGGCGTGCAGCTTGTCGTCGACCAGGTGGTGCAGCTTGAGGATGTACATGTAGCCGACCGAGACCGGCATCGGGAACGGCTCGCCGGAGCGGCCGTCGAACAGCCGGGCCTTGCCGGTGGAGTTCACCAGGCGCTCACCGTCACGGGTGAGGGTGGTGTTGTCCAGCAGGCCGGTGATCTCGTCCTCGCGGGCGCCGTCGAAGACCGGGGTGGCGAGGTTGGTGCCGCCCTGGACGGTGTCGGCGCCGATCGCCTGCAGGCGCTGGGCCCACTCGTCGGCGAGGCCGGAGACGTCCCAGCCCTGCTTGGCGAGCCACCCGAGGTGGATCTCCAGGACCTGCCCCGGGTTCATTCGGGACGGGACACCCAGCGGGTTGAGGATGATGTCGACCGGGGTGCCGTCCTCCAGGAACGGCATGTCCTCGACCGGCAGGATCTTCGAGATGACGCCCTTGTTGCCGTGGCGGCCGGCGAGCTTGTCACCGTTGGTGATCTTGCGCTTCTGGGCGACGTAGACGCGGACCAGCTGGTTCACGCCCGGGGGGAGCTCGTCCCCCTCCTCGCGGTCGAAGACGCGCACGCCGATGACCTTGCCGGACTCACCGTGCGGCACCTTCAGCGAGGTGTCGCGGACCTCACGGGCCTTCTCGCCGAAGATCGCGCGGAGCAGGCGCTCCTCCGGGGTCAGCTCGGTCTCGCCCTTCGGGGTGACCTTGCCGACCAGGATGTCGCCGGTGACGACGTCGGCACCGATGCGGATGATGCCGCGCTCGTCGAGGTCGGCGAGGACCTCCTCGGAGACGTTCGGGATGTCCCGGGTGATCTCCTCGGGGCCGAGCTTGGTGTCACGGGCGTCGACCTCGTGCTCCTCGATGTGGATCGAGGAGAGGACGTCGTCCTGCACGAGGCGCTGCGACAGGATGATCGCGTCCTCGTAGTTGTGACCCTCCCACGACATGAACGCCACGAGCAGGTTCTTGCCGAGGGCCATCTCGCCCTCGTCGGTGCACGGGCCGTCGGCCAGCACCTGGTTGACCTCGACCCGGGCGCCCTCGTCCACGAGCACCTTCTGGTTGAAGGCGGTGCCCTGGTTGGAGCGGGTGAACTTGGCGGCGCGGTACGTGGTGTACGTGCCGTCGTCGTTGGCCACGGTGACGTAGTCGGCCGAGACCTCCTGGACGACACCGGCCTTCTCGGCGGTGATGACGTCCGCGGCGTCGACGGCGCAGCGGTACTCCATGCCGGTGCCGACCAGCGGAGCCTCGCTCTTCAGCAGCGGCACCGCCTGGCGCATCATGTTGGAGCCCATGAGCGCGCGGTTGGCGTCGTCGTGCTCGAGGAACGGGATCATGGCGGTCGCGACCGACACCATCTGGCGCGGCGAGACGTCCATGTAGTCGATCTCGCTGCCGGGGATGTAGTCGATCTCGCCACCACGGCGGCGGACCAGGACGCGCGGCTCGGCGAAGTGCAGGTCCGCGGTCAGCGGCGCGTTCGCCTGGGCGATGACGTAGCGGTCCTCCTCGTCGGCGGTGAGGTAGTCCACCTTCTCGGTGACGACACCGTCGACGACCTTGCGGTACGGGGTCTCGATGAAGCCGAAGGCGTTGACCCGGCCGTACGAGGCCAGCGACCCGATCAGACCGATGTTCGGGCCTTCCGGGGTCTCGATCGGACACATGCGGCCGTAGTGCGAGGGGTGCACGTCACGGACCTCGAAGCCGGCGCGCTCACGGGAGAGACCGCCGGGGCCGAGCGCGGACAGACGACGCTTGTGGGTCAGGCCCGACAGCGGGTTCGTCTGGTCCATGAACTGCGACAGCTGGCTGGTGCCGAAGAACTCCTTGATGGAGGCGACGACCGGCCGGATGTTGATCAGGGTCTGCGGCGTGATCGCCTCGACGTCCTGGGTGGTCATGCGCTCACGCACGACCCGCTCCATACGGGCGAGACCCGTACGGACCTGGTTCTGGATGAGCTCGCCCACGTTGCGCAGGCGGCGGTTGCCGAAGTGGTCGATGTCGTCGACCTCGACCACGATGTCGCGGCCGGTCCCGTCCTGCCAGTCGGTCTCGCCGGCGTGCAGCTTCACCAGGTACTTGATCGCACCGATGATGTCGGGCTCGGTGAGCACGCCGGAGTCCAGCGACTCGGCGTTGCCCAGCTTGCGGTTGACCTTGTACCGGCCGACCTTGGCGAGGTCGTAGCGCTTCGGGTTGAAGTACAGGTTCTCCAGAAGCGTCTGCGCGGCCTCGCGGGTCGGCGGCTCGCCCGGACGCAGCTTGCGGTAGATGTCCAGGAGCGCGTCGTCCTGGCCCTGGGTGTGGTCCTTCTCCAGGGTGTTGCGCATCGACTCGTACTCGCCGAACTCCTCGAGAATCATCTCGTTGGTCCAGCCGAGCGCCTTGAGCAGCACGGTGACGGACTGCTTGCGCTTGCGGTCGATGCGGACGCCGACCATGTCGCGCTTGTCGATCTCCATCTCCAGCCAGGCACCCCGCGAGGGGATGACCTTGCAGGAGTAGATGTCCTTGTCGGACACCTTGTCCAGGGTGGAGTCGAAGTACACGCCCGGGGAGCGGACGAGCTGCGACACGACGACACGCTCGGTGCCGTTGATCACGAACGTGCCCTTGTGGGTCATGAGCGGGAAATCGCCCATGAAGACCGTCTGAGACTTGATCTCACCGGTCTCGTTGTTGGTGAACTCGGCCGTGACGAAGAGCGGGGCCGCGTACGTGAAGTCACGGTCCTTGCACTCGTCAATCGAGTTCTTCGGCGGCTCGAAACGGTGGTCGCGGAAGGTCAGGGACATCGACCCACTGAAGTCCTCGATCGGCGAGATCTCCTCGAAGATCTCCTCCAGACCGGACTTGGTGGGGACGTCCAGACCGTTCTCCAACGCCGCCTCGACCCGGGACTTCCAGGCCGCATTGCCGAGCAGCCAGTCAAAGCTCTCGGTCTGCAGGGCCAGGAGGTTGGGGACCTCGAGGGGCTCCTTGATCTTCGCGAAGGAGACGCGGAGAGGGGCGGTGGATGCGGCGGAATTGTTCGAGGCGTTGCGCGGCGCGGCCAAGAGGGGGGTCCTTCCGAGGGCTCGGAGCTCACTACGCGCGTACCAGCCGGGCCTGCATGGGCTTGGTCCCGCCTCCCTCGCCACTGGCCTCTGCCGGGGTCGGAACCCCAGGTCAGAGCCGCTTTGCGGAGGCGATGCCAGACCCCTTCAGGGCAACGCAAACTCCGGGCGACGAGTCACGGAGCAGCTAACAGGCAGCGCAAAGGGACAGTGTAGCCAATGGCCACACTGCTGTCCAGCTCTGATTCGGAGACCGAATCGGAGACTCCTCCCGGTAGCCGGTGAGCGCGGACGCCCACCGGTGTACTGCTCTGACCCACGTGGAGTCATTTCCCGCCCGGCCACTGGTTATGCATCCAGCGGCGAACCAACCGGGCGGACTCGCGCCTTGAGAATCGCGCGCCGCGCCTGGTTCGTCAAGGGCCCGCCGACGGCGCGGACCTCGACCCGTCTATCGGTCCGAACCCCACCGGCGTTACAGAAGCCGTGGTGGGGACCGTGCCGACGACGGTGATCACCATACCCCCCGACACCGACGGTGCCGAGTGGGCTATCGGCCACACCGGTGGCCCCCGCCGACCCGGACGGCGGAACGGAGCCGGGCACCGCCCGGGCGCCCCGGGAACGCGAAAAGGCCGGGCCGACCACCCGCAAGGGTGATCGGCCCGGCCGCACGCCCCCTCAGAGGGGGCGCATGATCACTTGACGGTGACCTTGGCGCCGGCACCCTCGAGGGCGGCCTTGGCCTTCTCGGCAACGTCCTTGGCAACCTTCTCCAGGACCTTGGCACCAGCGGTGTCAACGAGGTCCTTGGCCTCCTTCAGGCCGAGGGAGGTCAGGGTGCGCACCTCCTTGATGACCTGGATCTTCTTGTCGCCGGCACCCTCGAGGATGACGTCGAACTCGTCCTGCTCCTCGACGGCCTCAGCGGCAGCACCGGGGACACCGGCGGCGGCGACGGCGACCGGCGCGGCGGCGGTGACGTCGAACTTCTCCTCGAAGGCCTTCACGAAGGCGGCGAGCTCGATGAGGGTGAGCTCCTCGAACTGCGCGAGCAGCTCGTCCTGGGTCAGCTTCGCCATGATGGCGTCCTTCCACTAAATCGGCAGGTGGTGCCGTATGTACGGGTTTGGCGGGCGCGGGCCCGCAGCGAGGCGTGAGCCTGCCGAACTACTCGGCGGCAGCGTCCTCGGCGGCGGGAGCCGGCGTACCGGCACCGCCCTGCTCGACCTTGTCGCGCAGCGCGTCCACAGTGCGGACGAGCTTCGACGGCAGGGCCTGGAAGAGCGCGGCAGCCTGGGACTGCTTGGCCTTCAGGGCACCCGCCAGCTTGGCGAGCAGCACCTCGCGGGACTCGAGGTCCGCGAGCTTCTTGATCTCATCGGCGGACAGCGCCTTACCGTCAAGGACACCGCCCTTGATGATGAGAGCGGGGTTCTCCTTGGCGAAGTCACGCAGAGCCTTCGCCGACTCCACCGGGTCACCGGTGACGAAGGCGACAGCCGTCGGACCACTGAACAGGTCGTCGAGCTCCGTGATCCCGACCTCATTGGCCGCGATCTTGGTCAGCGTGTTCTTCACCACGGCGTACTCGGCGTTGTCGCCGAGCGAGCGACGCAGGGTCTTGACCTGCTTCACCGAGAGACCGCGGTACTCGGTCAGCAGCGCCGCGGAGGAGCCACGGAACTTGTCCGTGATCTCGGCAACGGCAGCAGCCTTGTCGGGCCTGGCCATAGGCTTACGCCTCCTTCCGTGATGTCGAAGTCAGGCCGACCACGAAAGTCGACCAGTGTCGCCGCGGACCGGCTGGAGGGAAGGAAAGCTCCTGCGAAAACGCAATGAGCCCCGGTGCGCAGGCGCACGGGGCTCGGAACGACCTCGACGGGCTTCCGCGCGAACGCGGACCCGGAAATCGAAGCTCCAGACACACCTGCGCGGGCTGCCTGCGACGAATCGCAGATCCTTCGGCCACCGGCTCCCTGACGGGGGCGCGGCGACAACCAGCGGTCTTTGGCTTCCGCCACAGTAGCCGGAGCGGTTCGCCAGGTGCAAATCGCCCTCGGACGGAGCAACCCCGGCCGGTGCGGCGCGGCTCAGCGGGCCAGCGGGGAGACCGTCCGGACGCCGGTGTCCGCGGTGTCCGTCTCGGGCGGCGCCTGCGCCGAGAGCAGGGCCCCGGCGAGGTCGGTGTAGAGCACCGAGTCGTCCGCGCGGCCGCTGTCCCCGTTGCCGGTGCGCTGGAGCCGGACCAGCTGGTCCTTGTCGTTGAGCCAGAGGTCCAGGGTGAGCGAGAGCGAGCCGCCGGGCGCGAGCGCGGCCCGCAGTCCGTCCCGGCGGGCCTGGGTCAGCTGGGTCTGCGCGGCCGCGTACTTCTCGGCGGTGGTGGTGACCCGGTAGTGCTCGACGGTCGAGTCCTCGTACTTCTCCTCGGCGACGAACTGGGCGTCCGCGCCGTCCGCGGTGGCGGCGGCCAGTGCCTCGACCGGGTTCAGCAGGTCGATCAGCCCCGCGTACGGGACCTCCCGGTGGCCGTCCGGGTCCGGCGGGACGGTGAAGCGCTCCCAGTGCCTGCCGCCCTGGCGGGCCGCGGTGGCGGCGTCGCCGCCCTGGTAGGCGACGGTGTCCACGACGATCAGCTGCTCGGCCTCGGCCGGGGTGGAGCGCTTGATCTGCAGCGCCGTCTTGGGCTGCCAGAACAGCGGGCCGGATCCGGCGTTCCCGCCGAGCCGGTAGCTGACCTTGGCCCGGCGGGCGGTCTGCATGGCCAGCTCGGCGGAGAGCAGCACCCCGTGCGGGGAGCGGTCGGTCGGCTTGGCCGGGCCGGTCGGGAAGGCACTGGTGGCCGGGGCGCTGGACGGGGTCGGGCTGCCGGACGGCGTGGCGGACGGGTCGTCCGCACCGCCGCACCCGCTCAGCCCGCTCGCCAGCAGGACGACGACGGCCACTGCCGCCAACCGCTGCCGTCCCGCCACGTCCGTCCCCTCCCTCACGGCCCCCGCCCGCCGGCAGCCCTTCGTCCGGCCACCATGCCACTCGTCACCGGCCCGGCCGGTGGCAGCCCCCTCATCGGGCCGTGCCGGACCGGCCGGATCCACCGGTCGGCCGAGCCGGGGGCCGGCCGGGTCAGCCGAGCAGCTTGAGGAGGTCGGCCTCGCTGCCGAGGTCGGTGGCGGCGGGCGCCGTGATCGCGGCGGCCTTGCCGAGGTCGGAGTACTTGACGGTGATGGCGGCCTTCGCGCCGTTCGAGTCGCCGTACTCCTGGTACTGGACGAGCTCCTGCTTGCCGTTCAGCCAGAAGTCGAAGGTGAGGGTCTTGCCGTCCTCCTCCAGCGTCTTCTGGACGGCCTGGCGCTGGTCCGCCGGGAGCGCCGACATCCCGGCCACCAGGACGGAGGTGTCCTCGACGGCCTGGAAGTGGGTGGTCTGGGCGCCGGCCAGGCTCTCCTGGCCGACCTTCGACAGCTTGCCGCTCTGGGCCGCGACGGTCAGCACGGCGACCGGGTTGAGCATCTGGCCCCCCGCCCGGAAGCCGTCGCCGGCGTCGTTGGAGGCGGGCAGCTTGACCCAGTGCTTGCCGCCGAGGGCCGCGGCCGACGTGTCGTCGCCGCCGAGGTAGACGTCCGGTCCGACCAGCCGGATCTTGAGCTTCTTGCCCTCCATGTCGCCGACCAGGTCCACGGACACCTTGGCCGGGTCCTTCCAGTCGGCTCCGCCGGTGCCGCCGCCCTTGGCGTCGTCCGGGCTGACCATGTCGACCTTGCCGTTCCCGGCCTTCTGCATGACCAGCGCGGCAGCGCTCAGGGCCGCCTTCGGATCCCCGGTCAGCGCCGCCGCGATCGGGTCGCCGCCCTTGGCGTCGCTGCCCTTGGTGTCGCTGCTCTTGGCGTCGTTGCCGCCCTTGCTGTTGCCGCATGCGGTGACCGCACCGAGCAGGACGGCGGCCGTGGCGACGGCCGAGGCGAGGCGCACAGCGCGCATGAAGGTACCCCCGTGAGATCCGATTCGATCCTGGGAAGAGCCGATTTTCGGTTCTTCCAGGCATTTCCCAGCCGGACTCTAACGGATCGCCAGTGCCCTCACGCACCGGATATCCCCCTGCCGTCAGCCTCCTGCGGCAGGCGTCGCGTCGTCCGTCCCGGAGGAGGGGACATCCGTGGTGGTCACGGTGGTTCCGGCACTGCCCGGGGCCGTCTCCCGCAGCCTCAACAACCGCGCGCCGGGCCCGACCCAGACGTCGAAGCCGATCGCCGCCACTCCGCGCTGCCGGTACCACTTGACCGTCGCGGACCGCCGCTGCGGGCTCAACTCCTGGTCCGTGCCGAAGAATTCGTCCGCCGTCGCGGAGCCCTGGTAGTGCGCGACGGTCATCCCGGCCAGCTGTTCGCCGCCGAGCGAGACGAGTTTGACGGTCTGTGCGATCGCGTACGCCCGGCTGCCGGGGTCGGTCACCAGGGCGGTCATCCAGCCGCCCGCGTAGCCGTCCGGACTCGGGCCCGCCGCCGGGTCGATCGACTCGGCGGCGGTGCGTTCGGCGTGCTTGACCGCGCCGCCCTGGTACGCGAGGTCGATCGCGCCGTCCTTCAGGGCCAGGCTGGCGGGGCCCGTCTCGTCGGTGACGGTCAGCGCGGCCTCGTCGGAGGGCCCCCAGACCAGCCTGCCGCTCGCGGTGCGCCGGCCCGCCGGGCCCTCCTGGACCACCTCGATCCGGGCGCCGCCGGCGTCGTCCAGTGCCTGCGCGGCCTTCAGCACCACCTGCTTGGGCGGTACGGGTGCGGGGTTGCCGGGGGTGCGGGTGTCCGGGGCGGCCAGCAGGCTGCAGCCGGTGGCGGTGCCGGTCAGCAGCAGGGCTGCCACCAGGGCGGCGGCGCGGGGGGCGGGCGGCACGGCACACTCCGGCGGTCACGGTCTTCACATGATCTGACCGGCAGAGCGTACGACGTCCAGTGCAGCCGTTCCCATCCGCCCAGGTCCCGATCCGGCAACCGTTCGAGCCGCCGCCCGGCCCCGGGGACGACGACGGGCCCGCACCCCCGGTGAAGGGGGGGCGGGCCCGTCGTACGGACTGCTCTAGAGCGCTGGGGCTCAGACCGCGGCCGGGTCCTCCTCGACGAGGAGGTTGCGGATGCGGTTCGGGTCCACCAGGATGCCGGGGCCCATGGTGGTCGACAGGGCGGTCTTCTTGATGTAGCGGCCCTTGGCGGCGGACGGCTTGGCGCGGAGCACCTCGTCCAGCGCGGCGGCGTAGTTCTCGACCAGCTGCTCGTCGGTGAAGGAGGCCTTACCGATGATGAAGTGCAGGTTCGAGTGCTTGTCGACGCGGAACTCGATCTTGCCGCCCTTGATGTCGTTGACAGCCTTGGCGACGTCGGGGGTCACGGTGCCGGTCTTCGGGTTCGGCATCAGACCACGGGGGCCGAGGACGCGGCCGAGGCGGCCGACCTTGCCCATGAGGTCCGGGGTGGCGACGACGGCGTCGAAGTCCAGACGGCCCTTCGCGACCTCGTCGATCAGCTCGTCGGAGCCGACGATGTCGGCGCCCGCAGCACGCGCGGCCTCGGCACGGTCACCGGTCGCGAAGACCAGGACCCGAGCGGTCTTACCGGTGCCGTGCGGGAGGATCACGGTGCTGCGGACCATCTGGTCGGCCTTGCGCGGGTCGACGCCCAGACGCATGGCGACCTCGACGGTGCCGTCGAACTTGGTGGTGCTGGTCGCCTTGGCGAGGCGGACGGCCTCGAGGGGGGCGTAAAGGCGCTCGCGGTCGACCTGAGCGTCCGCGGCCTTCAGAGCCTTGCTGCGCTTCACTGCTGCTCCTGAATGGTGATTGGAGTTGTGGTGTCACGGGCCTGCGCAGGCCCTACCACAGGGGACGGCTGAGCCGGTTTGTCCCTGACGGGACGGGGGGATCAGCCCTCGACGGTGATGCCCATCGACCGGGCGGTGCCGGCGATGATCTTCGCCGCGGCGTCCAGGTCGTTGGCGTTCAGGTCGGGCATCTTCGTGGTGGCGATGTCGCGGACCTGGGCGCTGGTGAGCTTCGCGACCTTGGTCTTGTGCGGCTCGCTGGAGCCCTTGTCGACGCCGGCGGCCTTCAGGATGAGGCGCGCGGCCGGCGGCGTCTTCGTGATGAAGGTGAAGGAACGGTCCTCGTAGACCGTGATCTCCACCGGCACGATCATGCCGCGCTGCGACTCGGTCGCAGCGTTGTAGGCCTTGCAGAACTCCATGATGTTGACGCCGTGCTGGCCCAGCGCGGGGCCGACCGGCGGCGCCGGGTTGGCCGCACCGGCGTTGATCTGGAGCTTGATAAGCCCCGTGACCTTCTTCTTCTTGGGAGGCATGTCTCTCCGGGTCCTTCCGAGAGGTGATTGCTGGTGTGTGCGGAACCGGGGCGACACCCGGCCGCCGACACACACATCGAACCAGGCTAACGTGTCCGCGCCCCTGGACCAAAACGGATCCGGGGCAGGGCCCCCAGGCCCCGCCCCGGATCCGAAGACCGTGTGGCTAGTTCTTCTGGATCTGGTCGAAGGAGAGCTCGACCGGGGTCTCCCGGCCGAAGATCTCGACCAGGCCCTTGACCTTCTTCGAGTCCGGGTTGATCTCGTTGATGGTCGCCTGCAGCGTCGCGAACGGGCCGTCGGTGACGGTGACCGAGTCGCCGACCTCGAAGTCCAGCACCTGGATCTCGCTGGGCTTGATCGGCGAGGGCTTGCCGGCGTCCTTGGCCGCCTGGCGCTCGACGTCCGGGGCGAGCATCTTGACGACCTCGTCCAGCGTCAGCGGGTACGGGTCGTAGGCGTTGCCGACGAAGCCGGTGACACCCGGGGTGTTGCGCACGACGCCCCAGGACTCCGGGGTGAGGTCCATGCGCACCAGCACGTAGCCGGGGAGCTTGTTCTGGCGGATGGTCTTGCGGTCGCCGTTCTTGATCTGGACGACCTCCTCCTGCGGCACCTCGGCCTGGAAGATGTACTCCTCGACGTTCAGCGAGACGGCGCGCTGCTCCAGGTTCTGCTTCACCCGGTTCTCGTAGCCGGCGTAGGTGTGGATCACGTACCACTCGCCCGGCATGAAGCGCAGGTCCTCGCGGAACTTGGCGACCGGGTCGACCTCGGCGGCGGGCTCCTCGGCCTCGACCTCGGCGTCAACCTCGGTGTCAGCCTCGTCCTCGGCGGCGGACTCCTCGGCCTCCTCGGTCCCAGCCTCCTCGGCGGCGGCCTCGACGTCGCCCTCCACGTGCAGCGCGGCCTCCTCGGCGGGCTCGCCGACCTCGGCCTCGTCGTACGCCTCGGCCTCGTCCTCGTCGCTGTCCGCGGCGTCGACGATCTGCTCGGCGGAGTCGGCGTCGTCAGCCAGCTCGGCCGCGTCCAGCTCGGCGGCGACATCCGCCTCGCGGACGGCCTCGTCGGCGTCGTACAGGGGGGACTCAGACACGGTGGCTGCTTCTTTCCTGGAGATGGTGAAGGTGGCGCGCTCCGGAACCGGCCCCGGCACGCTGCCGCTGACGCGGGTGCCCGGAGAGGTCTCGGAGACTTCAACAGTACCGAGTCCACGGTAACGGCGCGTACGTGCGCCACCGACAGCTCGACCCGGACCGAAGATCGGCCCGGGTCGGGAGGCTGTTCCGAAGGTGGTCGGCTGCGTCAGCCGAAGATCAGGAGGCTCAGCTTGGAGAAGCCGTAGTCCAGACCCGCCACCAGGGCCATCATGACCACGACGAAGGTGACCACGACGGCGGTGTAGTTGGTGAGCTCGCTCCGGGTCGGCCAGACGACCTTGCGCAGCTCCGCGATGATCTGGCGGTAGAAGAGGCCCATCCGCGCGAACAGGCCCTTCTTGGCCCGCTTGCCGGACTTCTTGTCGCGGTTGCCGCGCTTGCCGGACTTCTTGCCGCCCTCGACGGGCGTGGTCTCGGCAGCGCCGTCGGCACCCTCGGGGTTGCCGCTCTCAGGCGTTGCGGTGGAGCCCGTGGTCTCCGTCACTCGTCCTCACCTGAATCCGGGTCCTGCCGAACTTCGCCGCGCACCCGATGGGGCACGACCGGCCGGCGTAGCGGTGCTGATCGGTGCCATCTCCGCATCAAGCCCGCTCGCTCTGTGGAGCGAACGGGCTGAAAACGGTTCAAGCAGCAGGGCAAGAGGGACTCGAACCCCCAACCGCCGGTTTTGGAGACCGGTGCTCTACCAATTGAGCTATTGCCCTACGGCGCCTCGCGGCTCCGGTGGCGACCAACCTACCGCATCTCCCCCCGCTGTCTGTACAGCGGCGAAAGCTCCGGTTCTTTTTCGGCGGGCCGTCGAGCAGCGAGTGTACGTGGTCGGGGGGCGTTTGGTCGAACCTCTTCTTCCGGAAGCGCCCCTCCTCCGGCGGATGTCCGGTCCGCCGGGGTGGCCACCGGCGGATCGCCCGGCGCCGGGATGCGGACGGGACCGTACGGATCCTGGAACCTCGATGCCCGGTCCGTCCCGGTTCTGCGACGATGCAGGCATGAGCGCTTCCACCCCGCAGCCCGACCAGTCCCTCCGCCCCGCCGACCGCCGGGTCTCCGCCCGGATCGGCGCGATCGCCGAGTCCGCGACCCTCGCCGTGGACGCCAAGGCCAAGGCCCTCAAGGCCGCCGGCCGCCCGGTCATCGGCTTCGGCGCCGGCGAGCCCGACTTCCCGACGCCGGACTACATCGTCGACGCGGCCGTCGAAGCCTGCCGCGACCCGAAGAACCACCGTTACACCCCGGCGGGTGGCCTGCCCGAGCTGAAGACCGCGATCGCCGCCAAGACGCTGCGCGACTCCGGCTACCAGGTGGACGCCTCCCAGGTGCTGGTCACCAACGGCGGCAAGCAGGCGATCTACGAGGCCTTCGCCGCGATCCTGGACCCGGGCGACGAGGTCATCATCCCGGCGCCGTACTGGACCACCTACCCGGAGTCCGTCCAGCTGGCCGGCGGCGTCCCGGTGGAGGTCGTCTCGGACGAGACCACCGGGTACAAGGTCTCGGTCGAGCAGCTGGAGGCCGCCCGCACCGAGAACACCAAGGTGGTGCTCTTCGTCTCGCCGTCCAACCCGACCGGCGCGGTGTACACCGAGGCCGAGGCGGAGGCGATCGGCCGCTGGGCGCTGGAGCACGGCCTGTGGGTGCTCACCGACGAGATCTACGAGCACCTGGTGTACGGCGACGCCACCTTCACCTCGCTGCCGGCCCTGCTGCCCGAGCTGGCCGACAAGTGCATCGTGGTCAACGGCGTCGCCAAGACCTACGCGATGACCGGCTGGCGGGTCGGCTGGGTGATCGGCCCGAAGGACGTCGTCAAGGCCGCGACCAACCTGCAGTCGCACGCCACCTCGAACGTCTCCAACGTGGCCCAGCGCGCTGCCCTGGCCGCCGTCGCCGGCGACCTGGACGCCGTCGCCGAGATGCGCGAGGCCTTCGACCGCCGCCGCCGCACCATCGTGCGGATGCTCAACGAGATCGAGGGCGTCCTCTGCCCCGAACCCGAGGGCGCCTTCTACGTCTACCCGTCGGTGAAGGGCCTGCTGGGCAAGGAGATCCGCGGCAGGCGCCCGCAGACCTCGGGCGAGCTGGCGACCCTGATCCTGGACGAGGCCGAGGTCGCCGTCGTCCCGGGTGAGGCCTTCGGCACCCCCGGGTACCTGCGGCTCTCCTACGCGCTCGGGGACGCCGACCTGGTCGAGGGCGTCAGCCGGGTCCAGAAGCTGCTCGGCGAGGCCCGCGACTGACGCCGGTCCGTCGCACCGGTCCCACCGGGGAACCGCCCTCTTTTCACCCCTTGGGGGGATGGCAGGAGGGCGGTTCCCGTTTGGGGTCCGGATACGGCAGTATCGGCGAATGGAACGCCTGTTGAACCCGCGAGACGTCAGGGGCCTCCCGAAGGCCCACCTGCACCTGCACTTCACCGGCTCGATGCGCCCCGCCACCCTGCTGGAGCTGGCCGACAAGCACGGCGTCCGCCTGCCGGAGGCGCTCAGTTCCGGCGAGCCGCCGAGCCTGCGGGCCACCGACGAACGCGGCTGGTTCCGCTTCCAGCGCCTGTACGACACCGCCCGCTCCGTCCTGCGGGACGAGGAGGACATCCGCCGGCTGGTCCTGGAGACCGCCGAGGACGAGCGCCGGGACGGCTCCCGCTGGCTGGAGATCCAGGTCGACCCGACCTCCTACGCGCCCCGGCTGGGCGGCCTGATCCCCGCGCTGGAGCTGATCCTGGACGCGGTGAAGCACGCCGCCGCGGCCACCGGGGTGGGCATCCGGGTGCTGGTCGCGGCCAACCGGATGAAGTCCCCGATGGACGCCCGGACCCTGGCCCGGCTCGCCGTCCGCTACGCCGACCACGGGGTGGTCGGCTTCGGCCTCTCCAACGACGAGCGCCGGGGCCTCGCCCGGGACTTCGACCGGGCCTTCGCGATCGCCCGCAACGGCGGGCTGCTGGCCGCTCCGCACGGCGGCGAGCTGGCCGGCCCGGAGTCCGTCCGGGACTGCCTGGACGACCTGGGCGCCACCCGGATCGGCCACGGCGTGCGGGCCGCCGAGGACCAGCGGCTGATGCAGCGGCTGGCGGACCGCCAGGTCACCTGCGAGGTCTGCCCGTCGTCCAACGTCTCGCTCGGTGTCTACGAGCAGCCCGAGGAGGTCCCGCTGCGCAGGCTCTTCGACGCCGGGGTGCCGCTGGCGCTGGGCGCCGACGACCCGCTGCTGTTCGGCAGCCGGCTGGCCGACCAGTACGAGCTGGTCCGGGACGTCCTGGGCTTCGACGACGCCGAACTCGCCGAGCTGGCACGGCAGTCGGTGCGCGGCTCGGTCGCGCCGGAGGCGGTCCGCAAGGAGCTGCTGGCGGACATCGACGCCTGGCTGGTGGACGGCCACGCCCCGGCGGACGCGACCGCGGACGCCACCGCCACAGCCGCGGCGAGCGCCGGCACGAGCGCGAGCGCCTAGAGCGCGACGCCCACCATCACCGGCTCGTTCACCAGCTCCACCCCGAAGGCCTCGCGGACCCCGTCCCGGATCTCCCGGGCCAGCGCCAGCAGGTCCTCGGCGGTGGCCGAGCCGCGGTTGGTGAGCGCCAGGGTGTGCTTGGTGGAGAGCGTCGCCGGGCCGCTGCCGTAGCCCTTGGCGAAGCCGGCCCGGTCGATCAGCCAGGCCGCCGAGGTCTTGGTGCAGCCCTCCGGCGCGGGGTAGGCGGGGGCGTTCTCGGTGCCCGGGCGGGTGCGGAAGGACTCGTACTGCGCGGCCGTGAGCACCGGGTTGGTGAAGAAGGAGCCCGCCGACCAGGTGTCGTGGTCCACGGGGTCCAGCACCATGCCCTTGCCGGCGCGCAGCCGCAGTACGGCGTTCCAGGCCGTGCTGACCGGCACCCGCTCGCCCTGCTCGACGCCCAGGTGCCGGGCCGTCTCGGCGTAGCGGACGGGGGTGGAGAGCCCGCCGTCGTCCTCCAGGCGGAAGCGCACCCGCAGCACCACGTAACGCTCCGGCTCGGCCTTGAAGCGGCTGTGCCGGTAGGAGAACGCGCACTCGGCGTTCGAGAGCGTGACCACCTCGTCGGCGCTGCGGTCGTAGGCGACCACCTCGGTGATCGACTGTGCGACCTCCTGGCCGTACGCGCCCACGTTCTGCACCGGGGTCGCGCCGGCCGAGCCGGGGATGCCGGCCAGGAACTCGATGCCCGCCAGGTCGTGGTCCAGCACCGTCCGCCGGACCACCTCGGACCAGGTCTCGCCGGCCGCGACCTCCAGCGCCGTGCCGTCCAGGACGAAGCCCTCGGTGGCGATCCGCAGCACGGTGCCGGGGAAGCCGTCGTCGCCGATCACCAGGTTGGAGCCGCCGCCGAGGACCAGCAGCGGCTCCCCGGCCGCGTCGGCCTCGCGGACGGCGGCGATCACGTCGTCGTCGGTGTGGGCGGTGACCAGGCGGCGGGCCGGGCCGCCGAGCCGGAGCGTGGTCAGCGGGGCGAGGGGGGCGTCGTTTTCTACCAGCACGCCCACCAGCGTACGGGGGGAAGGACGGCCCCTCCGGCCGCCCTTCCCCCGCGGGCTCAGACTCGGGCGGCTTCGGCCCGGTCCGGCGCCGGCTGCCCCGCGGCCGTCGCGGCCGTCGCGGCCCCGGCCCGGCCCCGGCGCGGGATGAACACCGCGGCGAGCGCCCCGACCGCGACGGCGGCCGCGCCGACGTACAGCGCGGGCACCAGTCCGTCCGTGAAGGCCCGCGCCGACTGGTAGCCGCCCTGCGCCGAGAACACCGCCGAGAGCACGGCGACCCCGAGCGCCCCGCCGACTTCGCGCAGGGAGTTGTTGGCGCCGGAGGCGATCCCCTGTTCCTGCGGTCGGACGCTCGCCATCACCAGCTGGGCGGTCGGGCCGAAGTAGAGGGACATGCCGATCCCGCAGACCACGATGGCGGGGATCTGGGCGGGGTAGTCGTACCCGGTGCTCCCGTCGACGACGAGGGCGAACATCGCCAGCCCGGCGGCCTGGAGCGCCAGTCCGGCGACCACGATCGGCCGGCCGCCGATCCGGTCGGAGACGATGCCCGCGACCGGCGAGACCAGCAGCGGCATCGCCGTCCACGGCAGCATCCGGATACCGGCCTCCTGCGGGCTGTAGCCGCCGACGCCCTGGAGGTACTGGCTGATCAGGAAGATCGAGCCGAACATCCCGAGGTACATCAGCAGGCTGGCGGCGTTGACGGCCGAGAAGGCGCGGCTGCGGAACAGCCGCATCGGCAGCATCGGGTGGGCGGCGACGCGCTGCTCGTACCGGACGAAGGCGGCCAGCAGGACGGCGCCGCCGATCAGGGCGCCGAGGACCAGCGGACTGGTCCAGCCGTCCGGGTTGCCGCGGATCAGGCCGAGCACGATCCCGAACATCCCCAGGCTGACCAGCACGGTTCCGGGGCCGTCCAGGGCCCGAACGGCGCCGCGGCTCTCGCCGAGCCGCAGGAAGGCCAGCGGCAGCAGGACGAGGCCGACCGGGACGTTCACCCAGAAGATCCACTGCCAGGAGAAGTGCTCGGTGAGCGAGCCGCCGATCAGCGGCCCGGCGGCGACGGCGAGGCCGCTGACACCCGACCAGATGCCGAAGGCCAGCCCCCGCCTGGCCTCGGGCACGGCGGCGGTGAGCAGAGTGAGGGTGAGCGGCATCATCACCGCGGCTCCGACGCCCTGGACGGCCCGGGCGGCGATCAGCTCGCCGATGCCCGGCGAGAGCGCGGCCGCGGCGGAGCCGGCGGTGAAGACCGTCAGGCCGGCCAGGAAGATCCGGCGGCGGCCGAAGCGGTCGCCGAGGGCGGCGCCGAACATCAGCAGCACGGCGAAGCTCAGGGTGTAGGCGCTGACCGTCCATTCGAGGTCGGACAGGCCGCCGCCGAGTTCCTCGCGGATCGACGGCAGTGCGGTGGTGACCACCAGGTTGTCCAGGGCGGCCATGAAGCTCGCCGCGCTGACGATCACCAAGGTCCAGACCGCGGCTCGGCCGAAGGCCGATTTCTCCGTCATGACGTTCCCCCAGATTCCTCTAGATAGTTATTGATCAATAACTTTGCGGGGCCGAAAAGAGGCCGCACGGACACCACCGCGCGGCCCGCCTACTCCGCCCCTTCGCACCCGTCGAAGCCGGTCCAGAGCCGGTGGTCCGACGGGTAGCCCAGCGCCACCAGCGTGTTGATCAGCATCCCGTGCGCGAAGAAGCTCGTGGCGTCCTTCATGTCACCGCCGATCCGGATCCTGACCCGGTCGAACAGGTCCTCCCACAGCCGCCGGGCGCTCTCCCCGATCTCCTCCTCGCCGACCGCCCTGGCCGCGAACACCGAGACGTAGAGCTGCATCTGCATCATCAGCTGGTCCCGGTCCTCGACCAGGCCCAGGTACGCCTCGGACATCGCGTCGGCGGCGGCCTCGCCGGTCAGCCCGGCCGACGCCTCGTCGAAGACCCGCCAGGTCTCCTCGACGCAGCGCTCGGCGGCCGCCTCGAAGATGGCCTGCTTGCCCGGGAACAGCCGGAACAGGTACGGCTGCGAGACGCCCACCCGGCGGGCGATCGCCTCGGTGGAGGTGCCGCGGTAGCCGCCCCGGGCGAACTCGATCATCGCGGCCCGGACGACGCTCTCGCGCCGCTCCTCCGCACTCATCCGGATGCTCGACCTCGCCATGGGACCAAAGTTAGTGGCCAATCACTATCTTTGCAAGGCCCCCGGACGGGGGGGGGGGGGGGGGGGGCGGCGGGCCCCCCCCCCCCCCCCCCCCCCCCCCCCCCCCCCCCGCGCCGCCCCCCGCCCCCCCCCCGCCCGCCCCCCCCCCCGCGCCCCCCGCCCCCCCACC